>JBBQIO010000657.1:0-2988 GCA_038325015.1 Polyangia bacterium | reverse complement strand
ATCTTCGATCCGTTTTTCACCACCAAGGAGGTCGGCGAGGGGACCGGTCTGGGGTTGGCCATCTCGCAGCGGATCATTCGCGCGCACGGTGGCCGCATCGAGCTCTCGCCGCCGGATGGTTGCGAAACGCTGCCCGGCGCTGAATTCGTCGTCTGGCTGCCCCTCGCTGCGATCTGACCCAGGCGCCGCGCTTACGGGTAAAACGCCAGCCCACCGTAGATTTGTTCGGTGTAGCCAGGCTCCTCGAACGCGCCATTGTCGAGCGTGACTCGCGGCGCCGCCATGAATCGCCCGTAGATGCGGAGCGCGACGCCGGAGCGCTCGGGACCACCCCAAATAGGCACATCGATACCCAGCCCCAGATGCAAGCCCGCGGTCGTCGCGCTGTCGTCGCTGGTGCGCAGATATTCGATGGACAGCCCGAGCTGCGCCGAGATTCCGTCGCACAGGCGACCGATGAAGCGCGCGTGCCAGGCCACATCATCCCGGTAAAGCCAGCTGAGCGGTCGGACGGTAAGTGCGATGGGCACCGAAATTCGATCCGCCAGCGACGCCAGGGCCATGCCGTTTTCGGTCGCGGCCTTGATCGGCGTGCCTTCGCTCCCGAGGAGCGCGACGAACGCCCCGATGCGGTTTTTCCAATACAGCTCGGCACCGATGCCGAAGGCAACAGGCGTGCCGCGAATACCGTGCGGCTCAGCGCCGACCAGCAGATGAAAGTCGAGCGTCATCGGCCACAGCGACGTGTGCTCAGCCACCAGCGCTTCGTCGGCGTGCGCCGGCACCGTCAGGGTAGACGCAGCGAATAGCGCGAACAGCCCGGCTCGACAGAAATTCACGGCGCGGAATCTACTACGTAGAAAGGGTGCGCCTAGTACTTCTTCAGCGTCGGCGTGGTCTGATCGAGGCGGGTCTGCTCGCCCTTGACGCTATGTACATTGTAAATCCGCAGCTCCTGCTCCTTGCCCTTGACCTTGACCGGCTGGAGCGCAGTCGCGTCGATCAGGTGGCGCACCCGGTTCATCGTGTTCTCGCTCAGGATAATCTCGCCCGCCTTGGCCACCGAGCACAACCGCGACGCCGTATTCACAGCGTCGCCGATGGCCGTGTACTGCAGCGTGCGCGAGGATCCGATGGCGCCGGTGACGACCCGCCCGGTGTTGATGCCGATGCCGATCTTGATCTCTTCCTGCCCCTCGGCGAGCCGAGTGCGATTGAACTCTTTGAGCGCCTTCATCATGTCGACCGCGCAACGCACCGCGTGGAACGGCGCATCCGGCATATCCACTGGCGCGCCGAACAGCGCCATGATCTCGTCGCCGACGTACTTGTCGAGCGTGCCCTGCGCCTTGAACAGCACCTCGACCATGACCTCGAAATACTCGTTGAGCATCTCGACGATCTCGGCCGGCTCCTTTTTCTCGCTCATCGACGTGAAGCCGCGGATGTCCGAGATGAGGATCGTGACCTCGCGCAGCTCGCCGCCCTTTTCCAGGTGTATCTTGCCGGCCACCAACTGCTCGACGAGGTTGGGTGACAACAGGCGCTGAAACTGCGCGCGCGTCTTGGTCTCGCTCTCGATCTTCTTGACCAGGCGCGCATTCTGTATCGCGATCGCCGCCTGCGAGGCGATGCCGGTGAAGATCTGCAAATCTTTTTCAGTAAAGGCATTCGCCGCGATCTGCGAATCCATGTGCATGACGCCGAGCAGCTCGTCGCCGTGCAAAAGCGGCACCGACATCGTCGAGCGGATGCCCTGCATGATGATCGAGTGAGCGCCCGAGAAGCGCGAATCCATCGTAGCGTCCGACGACAGCACGGCACGCTTTTGCACCGTCACTTCACTCAGGATCGACTTGGACAGAACGATCTGCTCGTCGCTCTTGCCGACGCGATGTTTGACGTAGCGCGGATTGAGTGTGCCGGAATCGTCGTACAAAAGGATGACGCCGCGGTCGGCGGGCAGAAGCTGGAACGACTTGTCGAGAATCTTGGGCAGCAGCTCCTCGAGGTCGAGGATGCCGACGATGGCGCGGCCGAGCTCGAGGCCGATGCGCAGCTTCTCGTAGTCGCGGCGCAGCGTGTCGACGTCGTAGATCTGCTTTTCCGGCAAGAAGTCGCGGCTCGCCGCCAGCGCGTCGACCTTGTGACGGACGATGCTCTCGAGGGCGCTGGGCGCGATCGTAACGCGGTTGAGCGAGCGCTCCTCTTCGGTGTGCTCGACGTACGAAAGATGCGTCGACCCGAGCACGATCTCGTCGCCGTGCTTCAAAATATAGTCACCCACGCGACTGCCACTGACGTAGGTGCCGTTGAGCGACCCGAGATCCTTGAGCATGAAGCGACCGTCGTGCTGCCGGATGATCTGCGCGTGCTCTTTGGAAATGATGCGGTCCAGGATCTGGACGCTGTTGTCCGGATGGCGCCCGATGGTGTTGTGGGCGACCAGTTCGAACTCTTGCCGGTGTTCACCGGAGGTTAGGATTAGCTTGGCCATGCGCGGGTAGGACGCTTCATCTTAAGTTTTTGCCGGCTTTTCTGTAAAGAGAAAATACCGCCTGACTACAACGTGCTGAAGTCCGCCGAAATCATTCGATCTTGAGGTGGCGCTTGACCTCTTCGACGACTTTTTTCGGCGAAATCGGCTTCGACAGGTAGCCGTCGCAACCGGCCTCGCGGGCGCGATCCTCATCGCCGCGCATGGCGTGGGCGGTCAGGGCGATGATCGGGATCGAGCGCGTCCGCACATCCGCCTTGAGCCGACGCGTGCACTCCCAACCGTCGACCACGGGGATCGACAGATCCATCAAGATGAGATCCGGCGTGTCCTGCTTGGCGGCCTCAAGAGCCTCCTGGCCGTCGACCGCTTCGACGACGGTGAAGCCGGCGTGCGTCAACATGCCGGCGAAGATTTTGCGGTTGTGTGGGTTGTCCTCGACCAACAGAACGGTGCGATGGAGCGACGGGGCGGCGGCTGTCACTTGGACC
>JBBQIO010000656.1:0-2990 GCA_038325015.1 Polyangia bacterium | reverse complement strand
GTTCAATTACATGCGTATGGGTCAGCTGCTCGATCTGTACGGGTTCTCGTCGGCATTTCGTTTCAAGATTTTGAAGCCAATGTTCGTCAATTTTCTTTTAGCGACGAACGTCTTCGATATGCCAGCTGCGATGTTTTGTATGTATCTCGATTTTTTTGACATCGAACACGCCACGCCGATGGTCACCTGGGACCAAGGAACACAGAATATCTATCAACACATGACCGCCGACTTCAAAGAGCGCATTCATTTGAAGCGCGGCGTAGAGCAGATTCGCCGCACGTCGGATGCCGTGTTCGTTACCGACCAGAACGGAGTCGAGGAGCGATTCGACGAAGTGGTCCTGGCATGCAACGCGAATCAAGCGCTCATGATGCTGAAGGATCCCAGCGCCCTCGAAAGATGGATTTTATCGTCGGTGCGATACGAGAGCGAGCTGCACAATCACGCGATTGTCCATACCGACGCATCCGTTTTACCGGACAATGCGACAAAGCCGCTCGAGACCCGCAGTAACTATATTTTGCAGTACGGGAGTCGGCCGGACAATTACGAGATTACGTACATCATGCACAACCAACAGCCATGGGCCAAAAGGTCAGACAAGCCGTGTTTGGTCACGTACAACCCGATTCAGCCGATTGATCCCAAGAAAATCGTCAAGAAGACGTGGTTCCAGCACGTCATACACGATGTCTTTCACTCGACGGTTCTACTGGGTATGTTTTCGCGAATTCAAGGCCGAAATCGCACGCACTATTGCGGCGCGCACACCGTCGTGAATAGTCAGGAACATTGTTTTATTTCGGGAATTGCCGTCGCGCGCCAGCTCGGAGCCGACTATCCATTTCAAGAAAAAGAGGGCCGCGCTTGGTTCAATTTCTACGGCGGAATGATGATGGGGTCGGCATTTACCGCGGCCTAAACAGCGAAGGCCCCGCCGCGCCGGCAATCTCCCAATCCAGCCCTTCGGCCAATCGTCTCCACCGTTCCACGGATTCGGCACCGCCGTAGCCAGCAAACATCCCGAGCGCCGCGCAGCTACGAAAGCTCACGGTAGACGTGGCGGCTCAAGTACGCGCTCCACGCGAAGTGGCAGACGATAAACGCGAGCAGCGCCGCTCGGACATGGGCGACGCTCACCCACCCGACGAACAGCGTCACGATCACTGTCGCTACCAGCGCTCGGACGTTGGTTCGAAACAGCGCCGGCGAAAAGCGATACGACGTCAACAGGCGCACGCCGGGTCCGTGAAATAGAAACGCGATCGCTGCGGTGCGGCTCGGCTGGTCCATGCGCGCGCACTGAGTCTAATCGCGCTCGCTCCATCCAGTCTCGTCCAAAGCAAGATCCGCGGCACTCCCGTCGGCGGGGCAGATCGACGATCAGCCCTTGAAGGTCGAGCGCCCGGTGTCGCCGAACGGCGCGTCGCGCTCCTGGACCGCTTGCTTGAAGCCGGCTTCGGCGGCGCGCTGCTGAAACGCATAACCCTCGCGGGTGTGCCGGGCGATGCCGTCGAAGACGGTGCCGAGGATCTGCGTCGGTCGCAGCCCAGGCACGGTCTGGTTGACCAGCAGCTTCATCATAATGAGCTGATTGAGCGGCATGCGGGCGATGCGCTCGACGAGGATCTCGAAGCGTTCGTCGAGCTTGTCGCGCGGCGCCGCCTCGGTGGCCAGCCCCCACTGCACCGCCTCCGAACCCGAGAGGCAATCGCCGGTGAACAGGAGTCGTTTGGTCTTCTCGAGGCCGATGCGATGCGCCCACAACGCGGTCGTGGGCACGCCCCACACCCGCGCCGGCGGATAGCCAATCTTGGCATGGTCCTCGATGACGAGCAGGTCCGAGCACAGCGCCATGTCGGTGCCGCCGGCCAAGCAATAGCCATGGACCTTGCACACCACGGGTTTGTCGCTGTCGAACAGGCTCATGAAGCCGCGTACATTGCGGCTCATCATCGCGTAGTCGATCGTCGGATCCCAGACCGCTCCAGGGACGTGATTGGCCGCCTGCACATCGAGATCCATCGGCGATCCGGCAGGTCCGGTGTGTGGCTCGGTCACGTGCTTGAGCCCCTGTTCGGCGCCCACCACCAGATCATAGCCGGCGCAAAACCCGGGGCCGTTTCCCGCGAGCGCGATCACGTGAACCGCCGGATCGAGGTTGGCGCGCTCGACGCATTCAGAAAGTTCGCGCGGCATTTCGAAGGTAATGCCGTTGCCGCGTTCAGGACGGTTAAGGGTGATGCGGGCGATGCGGCCGGTTACTTGATAGGTCAGCGTCGAGAGTGGCATGGGCCGCAGCATGGCGCCGCTTCTGGGGGCTGTCCATCCGGTCGACCGAGCGCGCGTTCACGGTCGGTGTGAATCCCGGTTGACGGCGGGCTGGGCAAATCGAGAGCGCGTGCGGCGATTGCACTGGCACACCACATGCTGTGCTTGCTTCGTATGAACTCGCGCATGTTGTGGAAGGCTCTTAGTGCTTCGTTGAGTCTGGCGATTGCGGCGCCAGCGTTCGCCAGCAGCGAGCCCGCCGAGATCGTCAGCGCGGCGGTCGTTGCGCCAGTCGCTCCGGCCAACAGTAGCCTCCGACCGGTCGGGGTGATCGTCGCCACGGCGCAAACGCTCTGGTACGACACGGGCGCCGGCCAGTATGTATTTCGGCGGCTCGGCGAGTCCGCCAATGGGGCGCAGATCGTCGCTTTCGATGCCGGCCACGTCGTCCTCGAAGCGGATGGTGCGCGGCAAGTGTGGACGCTGACCGTCGCGCCGACCGCGCTGCCGCCGGGCCTAGTGACGCCGTCCGCCATCGCGGCCGCGCCAGCTCCTGTCGTTCCGCCCGTCGTGCCGGTCGCTCCGGCTGCTCTGGCACCGGTCGCTCCAGTCGTGCCGGTCGCACCGGTCGCTCCGGCTCCGGTCGCAGCGGTTGTTCCAGTCGCTCCCGCGCCCACCATCGCGGACGCTCCGGCTCCGGCGCCTGCACCAGCGCT
>JBBQIO010000655.1:0-2996 GCA_038325015.1 Polyangia bacterium | reverse complement strand
TGCGGCGAATCTTTTTGATCAATACGCGGGGCAGCATGCGGCCTCGACGCGGCACGCGCGACCGAAAGTCCGCCCTCGCGAGAAACGCGGTGGGGGGAGGCTCGTTTGGCTCCGCCAAAACGTCCCCCTGTTGTCGCCGGGTAGCACAGCGCCCTCTTCGGCTTACGGAACTTCGACGTGCTCGAACAGCCGTCGCACGATGTCCTCCGAGGTCACGTTCTCCGCCTCGGCCTCGTAGGTCAGGATGACGCGATGGCGCAGCACATCGAGCCCGACGCTCTTGATATCCTCGGGCGTGACATACCCGCGACGGCGCAAGAAGGCATGCGCCCGCGCCGCCAGGTTCAAGAAGATCGACGCGCGCGGCGACGCCCCGTACTGAATGAACACGCCCAGCTCTTTCAATCCGTACTGCGAAGGCTCGCGCGTCGCGTGCACGACGTTGATGATGTAGTCGCGGATCTTCTCGTCGATGTAGATCTGGTTGATCACCGAGCGCGCGTTGATCAGCTCCTCGGGCGAGGCCACAGCATCGACGCGGGTGGCCGCCGATCCGGTCGCCATCCGGTCCATAATTTCGCGCTCCTCCGACTTGGTCGGATAGCCGACCTTGACCATCAGCATGAAGCGGTCGAGCTGCGCTTCGGGCAGGGGATACGTGCCCTCCTGCTCGATCGGATTCTGCGTGGCCATGACTAAGAACGGCTCGGGCAGACGATGCGTCTCGTCGCCGATCGTGACCTGCCGCTCCTGCATCGCTTCGAGCAGCGCAGACTGCACCTTGGCCGGTGCGCGGTTGATTTCGTCGGCTAGGACGAGATTGGCGAAGATCGGTCCGCGCTTGGAGCGGAACTCCTGCGTCG
Source organism: Polyangia bacterium (assembly GCA_038325015.1). Taxonomy (GTDB): domain Bacteria; phylum Myxococcota_A; class Polyangia; order Palsa-1104; family Palsa-1104; genus JBBQIO01. Next base: position 2,133 of record JBBQIO010000655.1, on the reverse strand, counting down.
CCGGGTTGTAGAGCGTGGTGCCGACGATGTCCGCGGGCAGAAGGTCGGGCGTGAACTGGATGCGCTGGAACTTGGCGCGTAGGCAGTCGGCGACCGTCTTGACGGTCAGCGTCTTGGCCAGACCGGGCACGCCCTCGAGCAGTACGTGGCCGCCCGTGAAAAGCCCGATGAGGATGCGCTCGACCATGTAGCGCTGGCCGACGATGACACGGCCGACCTCATTGAACAGCTTCTCGGTGAAGACGGACTCACGCTGCACCAGCTCATTGATGACTTTGACGTCATAGGCCATAACGGGAATCCAGATACCACCATCGCCGGCTGGGGGCAACGAAAGGGCGGCGAGACGCGGGTTGGCCGGCCGTCGCTGCGGCGCGGTTTGTGAGCGGCCGCACGGCGTGCGAAAGATTTGGTGCCGCTGGTCGGACCAATGGTGTAGCATGCGCGCCATGCGCAAGAGCCCCCGCGCCGCGTTCGGTCTGAGCTCCGTCGCAACGCTGTTTTTCGTCGCCTGCGGCAGCGGCACCCCGCGGCCGGTCGACAACGGCGACCCGCAAGATGCGGGAACGTTGACGGACGACCTCGGCCCCGGCCAAGACATGACCGACGCCGCGCCCCCCGACGCCGACGGAACCGCCGCGCTGTTGGCGCGCGCCAAGGTCGCGGTCGGCTACTCCTATTACTGGGGTCACGGCGCATGGCGGACCGACAACACCGAGATCGGCAGCTGCTCGGGAAGCTGCCCGTCGTGCACGCACACCGGACTGTACGGCGCCGACTGTTCGGGGTTGGTCGCCAAGCTGTGGGAAGTGCCCAAGTCGAGCGCGCCCCAGACCGATGAGCATCCCTACTCCACCTACAATTTTTACTATGAACACGAGCACTGGATCCAGGAGCCGCGCTCTTCGATTCAGCCGGGCGATGCCTACGTGTATCGCAACGGCGGCGCGGGCCACATCGCGCTCTTCGAGTCGGGCGCCGATCCATACGGCGCGGTTTGGCTGTACGAGGCGCGCGGCTGCGCGACCGGCGTGGTGCATGATCTACGGACCGTGAATTCCAGCTACATCGCAATCGCCCGCACGCCGCGGCTTTAACGTAGGACCGATTGACAGCGCCGTTGCCCGCTGCTAAACCGCCGCCATGACCTCTCGGGAAGAGCCTCGCGTTTGGGACGTGCGCACCATCGATCGCCGCATTCGTCGCGGCATGACGACGCGCAAAGACTACGACAAGCACCTCAAGGCGCTGCCCGACGTGACGGACAAGAGCCAGGCCATCGTCGCCGACGGCAGCGACGACGAAGACGACTACCTAGACTAGTCTGTCATGGCTGACGCGAGCACGCTCCCGCAGCTCGACTTTGGCACCTTCGTGATGTCGCTCGCCTCATCGGTGCTCATGCACCTGGGCGAGCTGCCGCACGCCGATTCCGAGAAGCACGAGCCCAATCTGCCGTTCGCCAAGCAGACCATCGATCTACTCGGCCTGCTTCAGGACAAGACGCGCGGCAACCTCACCGACGAGGAGTCGCAACTCTTGCAAAACCTCCTCTACGATCTGCGCATGCGGTATGTCGCGCACACGACGAAAAAACCGTAGCTGGCGGCTCGGCGCGTTCGCGGCGCTGAGCATTTCGTCGGGCGCGTGTGGGCTTTTGTCCCCGAGCGCGCCGGCGCAGGCAGCGGCGCCAGTGACCGCTCCGGTCGTGCCGGCCGGGCCAGCGCCCGTGACGGCGGTCGTGCCGCGCGCTGGCGCGCCCGCGTCGTTCGTCGATCTGGTCAAGCAGGCGCGTGGATCGGTGGTCAACATCCACACTCTGGCGATCATCCGGCGGCGGCCGATGGCGGTCTTTCCATTCGGCGAGGACAGCCCGTTCTATCGACTCGTGCAGCCGCCCGATCAGCGCGCGCAGTCTCTTGGTACCGGCTTCATTTTGACCGCCACCGGCGACATCCTGACCAACAATCACGTCGTCGCGCCCGAGGAGCTGGGCGGACGCGCGGCCGACGAGATCACGGTCGCCCTCGACGACAAGCGGCAGTTTCGCGCACACGTCTTGGCGCGCGATCCGGACACCGATGTGGCGCTGCTGCACATCGATGCCAAGGATCTGATTGCAGCGCGGCTGGG
>JBBQIO010000654.1:0-3000 GCA_038325015.1 Polyangia bacterium | reverse complement strand
AACGATGAGGCTTTCCAGCCGCCGAAGCTGTAGTACGCGACCGGCACTGGGATGGGGACGTTGATGCCGACCATGCCCACCTCGACGTCGAACTGGAATTGTCGCGCCGCGCCTCCGTCGCGGGTGAAGATTGCGGTGCCGTTGGCGTACGGGTTGGAGTTGATAAGTTCCAGACCCTGCTCGTACGTGTCGACGCGGACGACGTCAAGGACGGGCCCGAAGATTTCGTCGGTGTAGACGCTCATGTCGGGCCTAACGTGGTCCAGCAGCGTGGTGCCGAGGAAAAAGCCGCCAGGCGGTACCTCGGCGGAGCGACCGTCGACGACGACGGTGGCGCCCGCATGTTCGCCAGCGTCGATGTAGGTTGCGACCCTGTCTCGGTGTTCGCGCGTGATCAGTGGGCCCATGTCGGAGTCTGGGTTGCGCCCGTCGCCGATCGTGAGCTTGGGCAGCCGGACGGCGATGGCATCGACGAGGCGGTCGGCGACGTCGCCCACCGCCACGGTTACGGACAGGGCCAAACACCGTTCACCGGCCGCGCCGTAGGCCGCGCCGACGAGGGCGTCGGCGGCGACGTCGACATCGGCGTCCGGGAGCACGAGGGCGTGGTTTTTGGCGCCGCCGAGGGCCTGCACCCGCTTGCCGTTGCGGGTACCGGTCTCATAGATGTAGCGGGCGATGGGAGTCGACCCGACGAAGGACACCGCTGCGACGTTCGGGTTCGTGAGAAGGGCGTCCACGGCTTCTTTGTCGCCTTGCAGCACGGTGAACACGCCGTCGGGCAATCCAGCCTGTTTCCACAGCTCAGCGAGGAACAGCGACGCCGAGGGGTCCTTCTCGCTCGGCTTGAGCACGAAGGCGTTACCGGTCGCGATTGCGTTGGCACACATCCACAGTGGCACCATCACCGGGAAGTTGAACGGGGTGATGCCAGCGACCACGCCGAGGGGCTGGCGGATGGAGTAGACGTCGACGCCCGTAGCGGCTTGCTCGCTAAACCCCCCCTTCATCAATTCGGCGACACCGCAGGCGTACTCAACGTTCTCCAGCCCGCGGGCGATCTCACCGTGCGCGTCGGAAAGAACCTTGCCATGCTCGGCAGTAATGAGCTCCGCGAGCTCGTGGGCGTTGTCGTGCAGCAGCTGACGAAACGCGAACAGCACACCGGTGCGTTTGGACAACGAAGCTGAGCGCCAGAGCCGGGCAGCCTCGACAGCCTGCGTGACGGCGGCACTGACCTCGTCCGTCGTAGCGAGTTCGGCTTCGCCTGTCTGCTCGCCGGTCGCCGGGTTGAAGACTGGCGAGGTACGGCTAGAAGTCCCGACAGTGACCTGTCCGCTGATCCAGTGAGAAACTCGGGTCATCATGAGTCCAGGTTATGTACTGCTTCTGTCTAGCACAAGTCTTTGTTTGTAATAGTACAAAATACCGATAACAAATTTGCGCTCCGTGCGTCGCCGGTGGCAGCGATCACCTCAAAGGGGTCTGTTGCGTTGGGCCTGCCGAAGCCGGGAGGGAGACTGATCCGATGATCAGCTCGCGTTCTGTGTCCTCTGCGCCAGCCGAATACCGCTTCCCGCGTGAGGTCATCGCGGTCGAGGCGCGCAGGTACCTGCGCTACGGATTGACCTACCGTGGCCTGAACGAGCTGCTGTGTGAGCGCCGCATTGGAGTCGATCATGTGACGATCTATCGGTGGGTTCAGACCTTCACGCCGGAGTTCATCGACGCCGCGCGACCAGCCCGTCACGCCACTGGCGACAGGTGGTTGTCGACGAGACGTATGTCAAGGTCGCCGGTCGACGTCACGACGGACCGAGCGCCGGTCTATCCGCGGGTGCTCGACGAACTCGTCCCTGCTCCGCGGCACCTGGTGGAGCAATACGCGAACAAACCGGGTGGAGTCCGACTACGCTTGCCTCAAGGCGAGGCTTCGGCCGGTGCATGGCATCAAGACGATCAGGTCGCTGCGCACGATCGCGGCCGGTCAAGCGTTCGTGCAGAACCTTCGCCGCGAACACTACGAACTCACGGCCGACTCGTCCGCTCGTGATCGAGTCCGGGCCGCGTTCGAGGACCTCGCGCGTTTCCTCTTATGCGGCGCTCGCGCCGTATCCGGTGGTCCGGCTGCGCTCCATCCGCTCAAGGCAACAGACCCAGATAGACGCGTGAACATTTCGCGTGTCAACGGCAACCGAAAGTTGACCAGCTGTCGGCCGCGCGGTGATCAGTTTTCACTTGCCGTCGACATCGCGCTCTTTGTGAAAGATGGGCAGCATTCGGGGATGCTGGCGGCGTGCTTGAGATGCCCCAGTTCAGCGAATCGAAACAGTGAGTGGACCGCGGCGAGCGTGTTGCGGGTGCCCAGTACACGGTCCAATACCGCACGAACGAGCGCCCCGCGCGGCCGTTGTCGATCCCCCCGCAACCAGGCTTCTCGTTGCAGTGTTTGGACGCTGCTTGAGCCGGACTGGCATGCCCCCAATTGGTTGATCCCTGGATCACTTCACGGGGTCCTGCCAGGGCTTTGCCTCGCACGTCGGTCTACACCGAAGCGTTCCCCTTCTTCTGGCGGCGGTACCGATTTAGGATAGGTTCCGTGTAGCCGTTTGGCTGGGCCGCACCGAGCAAAATCAAATCGCGAGCTGCGCAGAAAGCTAACGAGCTTTCGCCGACGGCAAGAGTTTGATATCGCGGGTCAGCAGCGTTTTGCCGATCGACGACTGGTGCCACGAATTGCAAGCTGTTGAGAACATCGTCGCGAGTGATCACGCCGTGCAGCAGCCAGTTGGCGAGCAACTGGCTGGAGATGCGGAGCGTGGCACGGTCCTCCATGAGCGCGACGCCGTTTATGTCGGGCTGAACCGCCCCGGGTTCGGTAGAGGCTCGCGTTACTTGTTTCCGGCCCCGGCGGGGACGGTCGTAGCGTAGGGCGTCGCCGGGTGGCTTGCCCAGTGGTTGGTCTCGAACTCGGCGGGTGGGATCAGTCCGATCTCGCCG
>JBBQIO010000653.1:0-3007 GCA_038325015.1 Polyangia bacterium | reverse complement strand
ACGACGCTCAAATTGTCGTGCAGGAGGCCGGCCGGAAGGTGAACCAGCACCGCCGTGACCAGTGTGACCGCGGCCACCGCGACCAGCACCTCGGTCACGGGTCGCCCCACGGGAATGTCGGTCGGCGGAGCCACGGGCGGCAGTATAGCCGCCTGCGGAGCGTCCTACGGCAATGCGCTGGCGATCGCCAAGAGCTTGCGGCGCAACGAGCTGACCGTTTCGCCCAGCTCATCCAGCTCATCGAGCACGTCGCCGCCCGCCGCCAAGGTCGCCAGCGCGCCGGCCGAAACGTTGGGCTCTTCGAGTAGGTCCGCCGCGCGGGTCAAGAAGCTCTCGACCGCGCCCAGCGCCCGCGCCGTTTGACGCAGATCGTCATCGACGAGCAGGAGCAGATTGGCCAGCTCGTGGCGTTCGGTGAGTGTCGGATTGGAGGTCCCGTCGCGCTCGCTCAGACGGTCGCGAAGGCGGCGCCGCTTGTCGGTTTTGACCAAAGATTGACCCGGGTTCGGCGCCTTGCCATCCATATCCATGAGGCGACGGTCACCGGTCCTGTGAATTAGCGCAAATTTTCTCACCGATCGGGATTTGACTCAGGTGGTGTATCTGCCCATAGTAGCGCGTGTTTTGGGCGGTTCGACGTTTTCGCTTGACTCGCTTCGCGACGTCCCTAGGATCCGCCGCTCCGCGAGCTCCGCGGAAATCGCAATTTCGCAAAAGCCAGAAAACCAGCTGTATGAGGCGAATGAAGCGTTGGCACTGATCCCGGAGGACAAGATCGCCGAGATCCGCGACCGCACCGATATCGTGCAGGTCGTCGGTGAATACGTGCAGCTACGGCGTGCCGGCGTCAACCATAAGGGGCTGTGCCCGTTTCACCAGGAGAAGAACCCGTCGTTCAACGTCAGCGCCGAGAAGCGCTTCTATCACTGCTTTGGCTGCGGCAAATCGGGCGATGTGTTCAGCTTTTTGTGTGAGCTCGAAGGCAAGCGCTTCGTCGACGTGGCGCGCGAGTTGGCCAAACGCGCCGGAGTGGAGCTGCCGGAGGCCCGCTCGATGCGCGAGCAGGAGCTCGATCGCGAGCGCGAATCGGAGCGCGCCAAGCTGATTCGCCTGCACGAGCTGGCCGCCAACTTTTACTGCGCGCAGCTGGCCGCGCCCGACGGTGAGCGCGCCCTGGCCTATGTGCGCGGCCGCGGCATCGAAGCGGCCATCGCCGAGCAGTTCCGCGTCGGCTATGCGCCGGCCGGCTGGGACGCGCTGACCCGCCACTTTGCCGACAAGCGCGTGCCGCACGAGCTGGCCGAGCGCGCCGGTCTCATCCGTCGACGAGCCGGGGACAATGGTCCACGCGAATCACTGGCCCCGGGCGCGCCGCCGACCTCGCGATCGCACTTCGACGTCTTCGTCGACCGAGTGGTGTACGCCCTGACGTCGCCGATGGGCGAGGTGATCGGCTTCGGCGGCCGGATCTTGGACGGCGACGCGAAAGTCGACGCGCCCAAATACAAGAATTCGCCCGAAACGCCGATCTACAAGAAGGGCGAAAATCTGTTCGGTCTGCATGCCGCCAAGCACGCCATGCGGCGCAGCGGCCAGGCGCTCGTCGTCGAGGGCAACTTCGACGTCATGACGCTGCATCAGCACGGCCTCGACATGACCGTGGCACCGCAGGGCACAGCGATCACGCCGGATCAAGTGCGCCTCCTCGCCCGCTTTGCCAAAGAGGTCGTGCTCCTGCTCGATGCGGATCCGGCCGGACGCGCCGCCACGCTCAAGGTCGTGCACCTGTTCGTCGCCGAAGGGCTGCCCGCGCGCATCGTCTCGTTGCGCGGCGTGCCCAAGCCCGGTGCGGCGCCCGGCACCAAGACCAAGGTCGACCCGGATGACCTGGCACGCCACGATCTGCCGGCGCTGCAGTCGCTCATTGCCAACGCGCTCGATGCCGTCGAGTTCTTCTTTGACCAGGTCGCGATCACCGCGTCTCCGACGGTGCCCGGCAAGGTCGCCGCCATCGAAGAGTGCGTGCCACTTTTGCGCGGCGTGCGCGATCCGCTGGCGCGTGACCTGTACATCGATCGGCTGTCGCAGCTGCTCAAAATCGATGTCGGCCTGGTGCGCCGCACACTGCGCGCAGCCACTGCCCCGGCTTCCGCCGCGCCGCCGCGGATGGTATCCGCCGTGCCCGCGATCGACGTGGAACTGGCACCGCTACCAGCGGTTCCGGTGCAGCAGCGGCCGCTCCCGCTTTCATTGGGGAAGTTGGTGGCCTTTTTGGGACAACATGCAACACTAGTCGGCCGCATGACGCCCGAGCGACTCGCAAAAGTCTCAGACCCAGCCGTTCGCGCGCTGGTTGCCCAGGCCGCGGCGATCGGTCGCTTCGACGGTGCGTGGGCTCTGACGCACGCTGCGCCGGAGATCCGCGATGCGGTCGCGCACGCCCTGGTGTCCGAAGAATATCGTACCACTGAAGCCAAGGTAATCGACCAGCTGTTCGAAGAGATCACCGCGTCGATCGAGCTCTCCGACGACCGCGTGACGCTGGACAGTGAACGGCGCGCCGCTTTGGCGCGCGGCGACCTCGAGACCGTGCGCCGTGTGAGCGTCCGGCTGCGCAACCTATTACGCCTGCAGAGCCAAGGGTAAAAAATGGCCCCTTCCGTGAATGCCAAGGAGACTGCCTCGATGACCCGTGAACGCGACTCCGAGCGACAGAAACAGAAGCTGATCACGATGGGCAAGGCCAAGGGCTTCGTCACCTACGACGAGGTCAACAGCCACATGCCCGAGGAGATCGTCTCCTCCGATCAAATCGATGATTGGCTGTCGACGCTCGGCGACGAGGGCATCGAAGTCGTCGACTCCGGTCAGGGCCTCAAGGCTGCGTCCGTCAAGGTGGCCGCCCCGAGCGCGGCGGGAAATGGCCGCGGCGCCCCCAAGATCCCCGAGGTCATCGAGGAGGAGGAGGAGGTAGTCCCGGTCGTCGCTGAGGAAGCCGAGGAAAAAG
>JBBQIO010000652.1:0-3009 GCA_038325015.1 Polyangia bacterium | reverse complement strand
GAATCCGATCAGATTCTTCATATCCTTGGCGGTGTAGGTTTCCATCGCGACGCCAGCATGCCGCTTGAAGTTCGAGTCGTCGACCATCACTTTGATGAATTGGCCGGTCTTGACGTCATCGCCATAACCCGACGAAATGGTCAGGGGCGGCACGGTCGAGCTCATCTTCTCCATGCCTGCCGGCGTGCAATTCTGGCGATAGACGACCCGGCCCTGGGAAATGTAGTCGATCTTGTTGCTCTCAACACAATTGAACTTCTCCTGCAACCAGGTCACGGTTGCAAACGTCACGTCGAGGCCGCCCGCGGTCTTCTTGGCGGAGGCCACCACGCTTTGGGCCGGGCGCAGGTTGGTTGCGGCGACGCCCCCCTTGGCGACTGCGTCTTTGCGCTCCGTCAGCTGTGGCGGCGAGCTGATCGCGTTGATCTTGAACTTCTTGTCGTCCTTGACAATGTCGCCGAGCGCATCGATGACTGCCCAACTTGCCGCGTAGCGGGGACCGCGGCGATCTCGGGTGTGCTCGTGCAGGACCAGGTAAAGGATGCCCGCGACGGTCTTGTGCTCCTGGAGTGATTCGCACAAGCCGAGCGACAACAGCATCTGGAACCCCATCGCGTCGGTCATGGCCTCGAGCGCATCGGCCGCGTTCTTGGGTTTGCGAGAAGCGACGTAGGCGTGCAGATCTTTTCGCAAAGGCACGTCGCAGCCCGCGGCGTCTTTCCTGTTCATGTCGTAGGACTTCGCCTCGAACGCCGCTGCGCGATCGAACGCAGGCTTGTTCGCGCCGTACGCCTTCTTCCAGGTGGCGAACGCCTGATCGGGAATTTCGAACAACATCTTTTGGTAGCTGTCCTTTTTCTTGCCGAGGTCGGTGTATGCCTTGGTCAAGAGGTCGGCGGTCTTCTGGGTAATAGCGAAGTATTCGTGTCCGCGCAGCATCCCATACTGGTTCACTTTGGCGTCGACAAGCTCCTTGTCGAACCGCGCCTTGTCCAGCTTGCGCGCGTCCACGCTGCACTGGGCGTAGGACGCCATCATGTTGCCGTCCTTGACCTCTCCCTTTGCTGCGGCATCACGAAACCGGAACAGGCACTGATGAACGAAGGCGACTCGGTCGAGCTCCGGAATCTCGACACCGCGATCGATCACGCCGATGGTGCCGTCGGAGAGCTCGCCGTCTCCGTGCGGCTCGCAGGTGATGAACTTGAGTTGCATTTTGCTGGCCGCCACTGGCGGACTATCGTCGTCATCCTTCTTAATCGAGTCGCACTGCTGCCTTTTTTGCCGCTCGAACTCATCGTCGTTGGCACGCAACGCCATCGCGGCACGGTCGTCATTGTCGCTGATGCCGCTGATATCCAACCACTGCTGCCGGAGCTGCGCGATCTTGGCCTGCCGTGCCGCGTCGTCGGGCGTGGCGCACGCGTGTTTCGCGATGAAGCTCAGTGTCTTGTCCGTCCAACCATCGCTGTCGATGTAGCTCTCCGGGTCGACGTCGCCGCTGAGGGCCTTGTACTGGCCGCACCAGTCAGGCTTGCCCTTGCTCGCCTGGTCGGCGCGCGCGCCACTCGCCATCGAGACAACTACGACCATGATGAACGCTCGGAACCTGATCATGTCTCCTCCTGTTGCTGCGATAGCCGCTCGCTCGAGAACGAGCAACGGATCTCCTTCGGTGTGATTCACGTGCGCAAACTATCATGATTGCCGAGCAGTCAATGAATTCGACGTGCAAAGCGATCCCCAGTTCAACCCAAAGTAGAAGTTGCTCCTCATGACGGGTTATGAACAGCTCGCGCTCAACGGTTCAGTGCTCGCCGGTTTCGCGTTCGCTTTTACGGGACGGGGTTGACCCGTTTCGCTGCACGGTCTCGTTATCCGGTTCTTCATGGAATATACTAATGCGAACTCGATAGAACTAAACCCTTATGGCGTTCAAATGCCTACCCTCTTCGTAGCGATTCACCGATGACGGCGGCAGACAATGGACTGCGTCTACAGAAGCCAGATACGGAATGGAACCCCATTCCTCCATTCGTGTCTCCCTCTGACGTACTAGGGCGTGAGTCAGGGGCAGATCTGCTTGTCCAGGACGTACTCGAACGGCCCCGATTGCCAGCCACCCGATAATGTTGACGTGAGCGGGGCGGCCGCCAGTTGCGCCTCTTTCTGCTCCGATCGATCCGTTCTTCCTCGTCCGTCTGATACATTCCCACGCCGCATGAAGATCGCCGTTCCCAAAGAGTCCGACGTCGCCGAGACGCGCGTCGCCATCGTGCCCGAATCGGTCAAGCGCCTGTTGGCCAAGAAGATCGAGGTCGTCGTCGAAAACGGCGCCGGCCTGGGAGCGCGGGCCAGCGACGACGAATATCGCTCGTTCGGTGCGACCGTTGGCGCGCGGGCGTCGTTGTTTACCGACGCCGACGTGATCATGCGGCTGCGCATCCCCTCTTTGGCCGAGGTCGCCGAGCTGCGCTCCGGCTCGCTCTTGGTTTCCCCGCTCTATCCGCTCATCGCCGACCATGCGCCGCGAGTCCGTGCGCTCGCCGAGCGCGGCATCACCGCGCTGGCCGTGGACATGATTCCGCGCACCACGGTGGCGCAGATGATGGACGTGCTCAGCTCGCAGGCCACGGTCGCGGGCTACTACGCCGTGATCCTCGCCGCCACTCATCTGCCGCGCTTTTTCCCGATGCTGATGACCGCCGCCGGGACCATCGCGCCGGCGCGCTGCCTCATCCTGGGCGCGGGCGTCGCCGGCCTGTCGGCGATCGGCACAGCGCGGCGCCTAGGCGCAGTCGTCGAAGCGTTCGACGTGCGCAAAGTGGTCAAAGAGCAGGTCGAGAGCTTGGGCGCCAAGTTCGTCGTCGTCGAAACGCCGGCTGGCGAGGAGACCCAGACCGCCGGCGGCTACGCCAAAGAGGCCAGCGAGGCCTACAAGCAAAAGCAGGCCGAAGCGCTCGCCCGTCACGTCAAGAGCGCCGACGTGGTCATCTGCACCGCGCTCAT
>JBBQIO010000651.1:0-3012 GCA_038325015.1 Polyangia bacterium | reverse complement strand
GATATACAAGCGCCGTGCTGGCTCCGAAGACGACGATTGCAGATCGCTACGAGATTGTGCAGGCCATCGGCCGAGGTGGGATGGGGTCGGTCTACGAGGCGACGCATCTCATCTCGCGTCGCACGCTGGCGCTCAAGGTCTTTGACCCTGAAGTCTCGCAAGACGCTGCGAATCGTGATCGCTTCATGCGTGAGGCGCGCGCACCGGCGCAGATAGGTCACCCAGGCATCGTCGAGGTGATCGATGCGGGCTTTGATGCGCAGAAGCGCTCGCTCTTTGTGGCGATGGAGCTGCTTCACGGCGAGACGTTTCGCGTGCGGGTCGAGACGCTCAAAGCGGACCGCACAGGCGCGCGCGAGGAGGATGCACTGCGCATCTTTGAGGCCTTGCTTGAGCCGCTCGCAGCTGCGCACGCGAAGGGAATTGTTCATCGCGACATCAAGCCGGAGAACATCTTTTTGCAGCGCAAAGGCGATCGCACGGTCGTCAAGATCCTCGACTTCGGCATCGCCAAGGTCACCAGCGGCGAAAGCGGCAAGAGCCTGACGCGCACGGGGGCCATCTTCGGGACGCCGTTTTACATGTCCCCGGAGCAGGCGCTCGGCGCACCGGTCGACGCGCGCTCCGACGTGTACTCGGTCGGCGTCATCCTGTACGAGGTGTTCGCCGGCCAGGTCCCGTTCGTGGCCGATTCGTTCATGGGCATTTTGTCCAAGCACATCGCGCAGCCGCCGCAGCCGCTGCACGAGCTCCGGCCGGGGATTTCCCCGGCCGTCGAAGCGCTGGTGATGCGGGCGATGGCCAAAGATCCGGCGCAACGCCACGCCGACATGGCCGAGCTCGATCGCGAGCTGACCGCGCTGGTGCCGTTCGACGAGCTGATCGCGGCGATGCAGCTGCCGTCGGGAGTGATGCCCATCGGTGGGGCGGGTCTGACGCCGCTCAGCGTTCGCGCGGTCACTCCGTCGGGCGCGATTGCCGCGGCAGCGTTCGATTCGCCGCGGCGTTCGGCGGCGCAGCCGGCAGCGCCAGCTGTCACCGGCTCCACTGCTGAGGCCGCCGAAGAGACGCCTGTCCGGGCTCCGGGCGGTCGTTTTCCGGTCGGTGTGGTTGTCGGATTGCTCTTGCTCGTCGGCCTCGGTGTCGGCGGTTGGTGGTGGTGGCGCGGGCACCACGAAGTCGCGGTGGCGGCCGCCCCGATTCTGCCAGCGACGCCACCGACCACGATCGTACCGCCCACGGTGGTCGTACCGCGGCAGCTCCCACCGACGGCAGATGCGTTCGACGAGGTCACGCTCGAGTCCGTCCCGACCGGCGCAACCATCATAGGGCTGCCGCTCGACGCCGACGGCAGCGCCGCCGATACACCCGAGCCGGTCAAGATTCCGCGCGGCCAGACCCTGGCGGTGTCGCTGCACAAGGCCGGCTACGTCGACGTCAAAGTCGTGCTCGACGCCAGCCACTCGCGGAAAACGATCGTGCGGCTGGAGCCGGTGAAGCATGCGGTCACGCGGCCGCCGGCGGCATTGCCGCATTTGCCGCCGCCCCCGGCGCATCAGGACCGCCCGCCGGTGACGGGAAATCCGCCGGACGTGGCGAACCGCCCAAACACGCCCCAGGTGAAGCCGCCGCCACCCTCTTATCCAATGCCAAATCAGGTACCAAATCAGAAACGTCCGGCGAAACCGGAAGTATTAGATCCTTATCAATAAAACGATTTTCGCGTTGTCGGGGGCACAAGCCATGAAGCAACGGATGTCGGCAGGGATGACGCTGGTTCTCGGCGTGGTCGTTCTGACGCTGGTTTCGTCGAGCGCGCGCGCCGACGCGACGACTACTGCCGAAAGCCCGGCCAGCGCTCCCAACGAAACGTTGCAGCTGGCCAAGCAGCATTTCACGGCCGGCAAGGACGCGTACAACGCCGGCAAATACGCCGTCTCAATCCGCGAGTTCAAGGCTGCCGAAGCGATCCGCCCGTCGCCCATCCTTAGCTACAACATAGGACTGGCCAACGACAAGTTGGGCAAGCGCCGCCTCGCGCTGCAGTACTACCAGAGCTACATCAACGCGCTGCCCGATGCACCCAACCGCGCCGAGGTCGATGAGCGAATCGCCAAGTTGCAGGCGCAACCGCAGGCGGGCGGCGACGGCAATCGCACGACGGTCTCTGGCGACGCCCCTCCGCCCCCCACATATCCGCCCTATGCCGGTGGCGATCCCTATTCGACCGCGGCGCCGGCCGGAGGCGCTCCCCCGCCGGCGGCGAAAAAGAGTCTGTGGTGGGTGTGGATGCTGGTCGGCATCGGCGGCGCGCTGGTCTTGACCGTGATCATCGTCGTCTCCGTGTCGTACAACGGGGCGACGACGGCTACCGCGGCCGCGCCTGCCAAGCTTGATCATCCGTTCGACCGGGTCGTCAATCTGCCCGTCGACAACGCATCGCGCGCGTCGGCACCGACGGTCCCGGTTCTCACGCTGCATTTCTGAGCCGGCCCCAAGTCCGAACCTTGCAATAAGGATCGCTTCCAGCTAGAAGCGGGCGCGCACTATTGACTCCCTTGCCGCTGGAGGATTGCATGTTCCGTCGAGCTCTCGCCCTGAGCGCCGTTGCCGCTTTTGCTTTTGGTTGTGTCGAACAGTCGCCTGATGCCCCCACTGAGGAGGACATCAAGCTGGCGCATGAGAACGTGCTCTCGGCGCCGCCCGCCAAGATTCAGTATCCCGCCAATGCCGACCTCGAGGACAAGCTGACCTACCTCGGTCTGGACGTCGACACCGAGGTCGTGGTGCCCGGAAAGGCGTTCACGCTGACGCACTACTGGCGATGCAACAAGACGGTCCCAGCCGACTGGAGGCTGTTCGTTCACCTGGAGGCGCCCGACTCCAAGAAGAGTCACTTGAACGCCGACCACATCCCCGTCGGTGGCAAATATCCGATTCAGTACTGGAAGGCGGGCGAGATCATCCGCGATAGCCATCGCGTGAGCGTGCCGGCCTCGTGGCCGGGCAACT
>JBBQIO010000650.1:0-3023 GCA_038325015.1 Polyangia bacterium | reverse complement strand
AAACGAGGGCAATCTGGCGGAACTTGATTGGGCAATTTGAGCGCAGCGGAAAGACGCAAGAGGTCTTTGCCGCTGAGCGCAAGATTTCCGTCGGCACGCTGCGAGGCTGGATCTACAAGCTGAGGCACGAAAAGGAGGCCGAGGCTGGTTCGATTCTGCCGGTGCGCGTGATAAGCTCACGCTCGCCTACGGCGAGTCGGGTGGAAGACGCCGGCGCCGCCGTCGAAGTGATGGTGGTGCGATTTGCCGGCGGCACGGCGAGCGAGCTCATCGTCGAGGTGGTCGACCGCCTGCGACGATGCTGACGCTGCCAGCGTCGGTGCGGATCTACCTCGCCACCAGCCGGGTGGATCTTCGCAAGAGCATCGACGGCCTCAGTGGCCTCGTCGCCGCGCGTGGCCACGACCTGTTCAGCGGCCACCTGTTCGTCTTCACCAGCCGACGTGGTGATCGCGTCAAGATTCTCTTCTGGGATCGCGGCGGCTTCGTCGTCTACTACAAACGGCTCGAGAGTGGCCGATTCCGCCTGCCGGAGATCGCGCCCGGCGCCGAAGAAATCGGCCTCGACTCTACTCAGCTCGCCATGCTCCTCGACGGTATTGACTTGAAGAGGGTGCTGGCACCCAAAAGATGGACGCCAAAAAAGTAGCGCGCCGATCCGGATCGTGATCAAACATGGATGTTGGAGCCGATAGATCACGATTGCCCATTGCGGCAAGTTGTCATTGACCTGCAGCAGCAGCTCGCCGCTATGATGGTCCAGATGCAGGCGATGGAGCGTCGCTTCCTCGGTCCCAAGAGTGAAAAGATGCCGTCGGCGGCCAAGGAGCTGCGTCGCGACGAGAGCGCCGAGGACGTCGAAGCTCGTCGACTCGCGGGCCTTGAGCGCCGACAAGAGCGCGCAGCGCTACGCGAGAAACTGCGCCAGCAAACCGTCACGCACCACGTGAGTCCCGAGGACGCGAATTGTCCGGCCTGCGGCGGTGTCGCGAGTCGGCCCGTCGGTGGTGGCAAGGAGACGTTTATCCACGAATATGTCCCCGGATATTTCGTGCGCCAGAAACATGTCCAAGAAAAGCTGGCGTGCTCCTGTGGTGAGCACATCGCCACTGCCGAGCCATCGCCGCGACCGATCGACAAGAGCCTCTATGGGCCCGGCTTCATCGCGCATCTGGTGGTCATGAAATGCAGCGATTCACTGCCGTTCTATCGGCTCTCAAAACAATACGGGCGACTCGGTATTCCGATGGCGCGCTCGACCCTGAACGATCTATTTCACGCCGCCGCGACGCAACTCGAGCCGCTTTATCGCCGGCTACTCAAGCTGATTTCTGAGCGCGACATCGTGCAGGCCGACGAGACGTCGATGAAGATGCAGCGGCCGTCGAAGCGCGGCTTTGTCTGGGCGTTTCTCTCCGACGATCTGATCGCATATCGCTTCGAAGAAGGCCGCTCGGGAGAAACCGCGCTCGAGGTCCTCGGCGGGACGAAGGGCCCGCTCGTCGTCGACGCGTACACCGGATATAACCGCGTAACGGAGGTCGACGGTCGCGAGCGCGCAGGATGTATCGCGCATGTGCGCCGAAAGTTCTTCGACGCACTCGGCACTGCGCCAGTCGAAGCGCGGCAAGCGCTTGATCTGATCCTGGAGATCTATCGCGTCGAGCACGAAGCGCGCGCTCGCAAGATTCTCCGCAGCGACGAGCATCTCACACTCCGTCGCACTCAATCACGACCGGCGATGGATCGCCTCCGCACCTGGGTCTTGGATCAACAAGGTCGATATCCGCCCAAGAGTGCGATGGGCGAAGCCGTGCGATATGCACTCAATCAATGGAACACGCTTCTCCCATTTCTCGACGACGCGCGTATCCCGGTCGATAACAACGCGAGCGAACGTGCGCTGCGAGTCGTCGCGCTCGGCCGCAAAAACTTTCTCTTCGTCGGCGACGAAGAGTGCGGCGCAAACCTGGCCGGCCTCTATTCGCTGGTCGCGACCTGCGACGCCGTCGGTATCGACCCCGTCGAGTATTTGAAGAACGTGCTCATGCGCGTCAGCACGCACCCTGCATCGCAAATCGACGATCTGCTGCCGCACCGCTGGCAGGCGCCCCCGACCCAAGACCCGCTCGACTGAGTCCTGTCAACAGGACCCAGCCCGGACGGTTACGTGGCCACAGTGCACGGCGATGCATGGACCTCACTTCGATGCTTCGCAGCGCACTTGGTCGCGCAGGCATCGTTCATCACTCCTCGGCGCCCTGTTCGCCGATGAGCAATCGGTCTTTGCGAAGGCGATTTAGGGAACGGTCGTCGTGGCAACTGCAGGCTCGCCGCTCGGCCCGCTGCAGCTGAGCGTGTACACCACGCCTGTTGCACCGGAAGCTGTGGAACCTGAGGCCGGCAGCTCGCGCGTCTTGGAGTCTGTGTTGTTGAACAGGCGGCACGCGGTGGCGTTCGCCGTCGTCCAGCTGAGCGAGCCCGCAGCGGCGGCAAACGTGAGGAGCTGCACCGCTTGTGGATGGTAGTGGCGACCTACGTCGACGTCGGTTCCCACGCTAATTCCGTCGCCGCTGTCCGCGTCCAGCGTGCCGGCGGGTGACGTTGTTTGCGTCGTCCACAAAATGCCAGCGTTGGTGGCGGCGAGGTCGCTACCAGTGTCCACGCAGGGCGAGTTGGCGAGGCTCGGGTCGAGGAAGAGCTGGCCGCTGAAGTTCGTTGTAAACGGCGACGCCACGGCCGTGGGGTTCACGGCGCTGCAGCTGTTGACCACCGACGCCGCCGTAGACGTGACCGCGATGTCGGTCGACCCGCCGTAGATCGCCACGTTGGTGAGCGTTCCCGTCGCGAAATTCATGTGCACCACCGGCCGAGCTGTGTCGCTGCTACGCGCCGAGACGTTGGTCATCGTGTTTGCATCGGACAGCGCGAAGGCGGAGCCTTTGGGGCCACCCGAACCGAACACTGTGTTATCGAGGAACGTGAGGTTGGTGGAGATGGTGGTGCCGCTCGTGGTCATGCCG
>JBBQIO010000649.1:0-3023 GCA_038325015.1 Polyangia bacterium | reverse complement strand
AGTAGGCGTAGAGGGTCCATGACAAGCTGTCGTCCTTGCCCGCCTTGACCCCCTGTTCGAACGCCTCGGTCATCGCCGCGTCGTCGTTTTTCTTGAAGTAGGCGGCGCCCAAAAAGCCGCGCGATTCCCACGGCCGCGACGACGCCTTCTGCAGCTCGGCGATGGCCCCGTCGAGGTCGCCATTGACGTACAGCAAGGCGCCGATCTGCGAGCGCAGCTGCCCTGCGAGAAGCGGATGCCAGGTGCGCAGTGCCATTCCACTGCGCAGCGCGGTCAGCGCCAGCTCGCGGCGGCCGCCCTTCATGTGGCGCTGCCCCTCTTCGATGATCGGATTGAGCTTTTGCCCAATGCGGCGAACCAGAAAGATCATCACGACCAGAGCCGCGATGACGCCGGGCGCGATAGCTGCGGGCCACGAATGAACCAGATGGGCCAGCCGAAACAGCGCGCTGACCGCGATGCCGCTGGCGATGGCCGTCAAGATGCTAAACACGACTTACGCTCCTGATTGAATGCTGTTAAACGCTTTTTGCAGACAACGTTATTTTGCTTTGGGTGCCACGAAATCCGGCGGGAGCTGCGCGCCTTCGCCAAAAAAGTAGGCCTCGCACTGCTCGCGGAGCTGCGCCTGATCCTTGGGCGTCAACAGGTCGAGCCGGTACTCGTTGATGATCATCTTGGAGTGCTCGAGCCACATCTTCCACGCCTCGGCTGAGACGTTGTCGAACAAACGCTGGCCGAGTTCGTCTTTGAACGGCTTCCACTTCATGCCCTCGGCCTCGCGACCGAGCTTCACGCAATTGACCATTCGCGCCATGGCTTGCCTATAGCACGACCGGGCGCGCGATCACGTGCCCTCGGCGTCGCGCAGCTCGGGCGGCAGATGGCTGATGTCGCCCAGCGTTTCGAGGAGCGGGCCGCTTTTCTTCATCTGCACCACCGAAACCGCGCCCACTTTTTGCGCGATGCGCACGCGAAACAGATCAACATCGATGCCGAGAAGCGCACACATGATCACGCGCAGCGTCGCTTTGTGCGAAACCACCATCACCTGCCCGGTGTGCTGCGCGGCGATCGCCTCGATGACCGGCATGGCGCGCGCGGCGATCTGCAGCGCGGTCTCGCCGCCCGGGGGGCTGACGCGGCCCGGATGGGCGGCCCAAGCGGCAAACGCGGCCGGCGACTCGTGCTCGACCTCGGGCTCGGGGCGCCCCTCCCATTCGCCGTAGTGAATCTCGTGTAGCCCATCGGCGATGGTCAGCTCGACGCCGGCGCGCTTGGCGGTGGGCGCCGCAGTTTGCTGCGTGCGCATGAGCGGGCTGGCGTAAATCGCGCTCCAGGGCTCGGCGCCGTAGCGCGCGCCAAGCGCGTCGGCCATCGCCAATCCGACGGCGTTGAGCGGCGCATCGATGGCGCCACAGAACGCGTTTTTCACCGAATAGTCCGTCTGACCATGGCGCACGAAGTAGAGACGAAGCATGCGCGGAGCCTACCCGAGGGGCATGATAAAATCTCCGGCTTGCGTGGTGTTGAATGAAGGTGCTGGCGGTGACGCGGATTTTTCCCAACGCGCGTGAGCCGCTGTCGGCGCCGTTCAATCGGCAACAGTTCGCGGCGCTCAATCGACTGTGCGACGTCGAGGTGCTGGCCACATTGCCGTGGTTTCCGGGAGCACGTTTTGCGGCGCGCTGGTCGGCTGCAGCCGGCGTCGTCGACGTCCCGGGCCGTGAAGAGATTGACGGCCTCTCGGTGCTTCATCCACGCACGTTGTACATCCCGCGCATCGGCCACGCGCTGGCACCCAGCCTGTATGCAGCGTCGGTCCTGCCCTTTGTCTGGCAGCGGCGGAACGTCGACGTGCTGCTCGGCGCGTGGGCGTTTCCCGACGGGGTGGCGACGATCGGACTGGGGCGTGTCATCGGCCGGCCGGTGGTGATCAAAGTGCACGGGTCGGACATCAACGTGATCGGCCAGCTGCCCGGTCCCCAGGCGCAGCTCCGGCGGGCGCTGCCGCACGCCGACCGTGTGGTGGCGGTCAGTCGCGCGCTGGCCGACGCGGTCGCGGCGCTCGGTGTAGCCAAAGAGCGCATCGTGGTGGTGCGCAACGGCGTCGACGAAACGCTGTTTTCGCCGCGCGATCGCAGCGCAGCCGCACACACGCTCGGGTTGCCGCCGGCCAGCGCCGAGACGCGAACGATCGTCTATGTGGGACGACTGCAGCGCGAAAAGGGGCTGTTCGATTTGATCGACGCCTTTAAACTTTTGACGGTGCGGCAGCCGAGTTGGCGCCTCTATCTCGTGGGCAGCGACGGCGGCGTTGAGCGAGAGCTCAAGGCGCGTGCGGCCGCCCTGGGTGAGCGCGTTCGTTTCGTCGGGGCGCGACCCATCGCCGAGGTGCCGCTGTGGATCGCCGCGGGCGACCTGTTGACCCTGCCGAGCTGGAACGAAGGCACGCCGAACGTGGTGCTCGAAGCGCTGGCCTGTGGCAGGCCGGTCGTCGCCACCCGCGTCGGCGGCATCCCCGACGTGGTCCGATCGGAGCTACTCGGCGAGCTGGTGGCGCCGCGCGCGCCGCACGAGCTGTGCGCTGCCCTCGAACGCGTCGGTCAGCGCGCTCACGACCCTCGGGCCATTGCCCACGCCGGCCAGGTCGGCGGCTGGCTCAAGAGCGCATCGGAGCTGCACACCGTCCTCGAAGACGCGAAGCGCGCCCATGCCCGTGGACGGGGCTGATGCGCGCGACCGGGGATTGGACCGACGCCGAAAGCGGCTTTGCCGAAGCCAAGGCCGAGCTGCGCACGCTGTTCGAGCACGGCCGGCGGCGCCCGTTTCGGGTCGCCATCATCACCCTGGCCCTGGTCGCTGGGCTGGCCATTCGCGAGCTCCGTACGGCGCCCTCGTACGAAGCGTCGATGGTTTTTCGCATCATCGAGGACGACCTCGGTCGCAGCGCTTCGACGCGCATGGCGCGCGTGTTCAAGAGCTACGTTTCCGATGTGGCGCTCAGCTCCGAGGCGCTGGTC
>JBBQIO010000648.1:0-3037 GCA_038325015.1 Polyangia bacterium | reverse complement strand
AACAATATCCCGGTCTTCTTCATACAAGACGCGATCAAATTCCCTGACCTGATTCACGCCGTCAAGATGGAGCCGGACCGCGGCTTTCCGCAATCTGCAACCGCTCACGACACGTTCTGGGATTTTATTTCACTGACCCCGGAGTCGATGCACATGGTCATGTGGATCATGTCCGATCGCACGCTGCCGCGGTCGCTGCGCATGATTGAAGGGTTCGGCATTCACACCTTCCGGCTGATCAACGCGGCAGGGGACTCGACCTTCGTGAAGTTTCACTGGCGGCCCAAGCTTGGGTTGCAGTCGACCATCTGGGACGAGACGGTCAAGATCGCCGGCGCCGATCCCGATTTTCACCGGCGCGATCTATTCGAGGCGATCAGCGCTGGCGCGTTTCCAGAGTGGGAGCTGGCGGTGCAGCTGTTTACCGAGAAGGAGGCCGACGCGTTTCCGTTCGACCACCTCGATGCCACAAAGCTGATTCCCGAAGAGACCGTGCCGCTGCAAGTGATAGGTCGGATGGTGCTCGACCGCTGGCCGGATAATTTTTTCGCCGAGACCGAGCAGGTCGCGTTCTGCCCGTCGCATGTCGTGCCGGGAATCGATTTTTCCAATGACCCGCTTTTGCAAGGACGGCTGTTTTCCTATCTCGATACACAGCTGTCGCGGCTTGGCTCGGCCAATTTTCATCAGCTTCCGATCAATGCGCCGAAATGTCCCTTCGCCAATCATCAGCGCGACGGCCACATGCAGATGGCGCAGCCCAAAGGGCGTGTCGCCTACGAGCCGAATTCGCTGGCCGACGATTCGCCGCGCGAGCTCCCCAAAGGTTTTGCCAGCGCCAAAGTTGCCGAGAGCGGTGATAAAGGGCGGGTACGCGCCGCCGCCTTCGCCGATCACTACAGCCAGGCGCGACTATTTTATCGCAGCCAGAGCGAGCCGGAGCAGGCGCACATCGCGTTTGCCTTGGTGTTCGAGCTGTCCAAGGTCGAGCATCCGCACATTCGCGAAGCGATGGTCGGCCATCTGCGACTGATCGACCAAGACCTCGCCAAACGCGTCGCCGGCGGTTTGGCACTACCGTCGCTGCCGAGCGCACCGAAGGCGGCGGTGGAGCCCACCGACGAGCCACTGTCGCCGGCGCTACAGCTCATCGGCAAGATGAAGGACACGCTCGATGGGCGCGCGGTCGGTATTCTCATCGCCGACGGATCGGATGGCGCAGCAATCAAAGCTGTGACCCGGGCCGCGGCCGATGCCGGCGCGACCGTCAAGCTGGTGGCGCCCAAGATCGGATCGGTGAAGTTGGCCGACGGCGCGGTCGTGGCGGCCGACGGCCAGCTCGCGGGCACGCCCTCGGTGCTGTTCGATGCTGTCGCCATTCTTTTGTCCGACAAGGGCGCAGGGCTCCTGGCCAAGGAGTCGGCGGCGGTCGATTTCGTGCGCGATGCGTTCGGCCATCTCAAGGCCATCGGTGTCGACGGCGGCGGACGCGCGCTCCTGAAAGTCGCTGGCATCGAGCCGGACGAAGGCGTGGTGGATGTGACCCGGAAGCACGACTTCATCGCGGCGGCCAAAACGCGCCAGTGGCAGCGCGAGCCAAAGATCCGCAACCTGCCCTAAGCGCTGGCGTCGACGCGCCGCTCCTAAATCGATTAGCCTGGTCCGATGCCTACTCCGGCCGAGCGCAAGACCGCCCTGACCGCACGGCGGAATCTCAAGATGGCGCGCAGCGCGCACGCCTACGTGCGCGGCAGCACCGAACGATTTTACGAGTGGCTCGCGTCGCCGGCCGTCACCAACATTCCGGCCGGACCGCCAGTGTGGATCTGCGGCGACTGTCACGTCGGCAATCTCGGTCCGGTCGGTCGCTGGCAGGGCGCCGCGGTCGTCGAGCTGCGCGACCTCGATCAGACGACCGTCGGCAATCCCGCGTTCGACCTGGTTCGCTTGGCGCTGTCACTGGCCATGGCCGCGCGCGGCTCGGACCTGCCCGGCGTGACCACCGCGCACATGACCGAGGAGCTGGTTGCCGGCTACGAGCTGGCACTGGCCGGCGACCGACCGACCGAGGAGGTCGATACGCTGCCCTCTCCCATCAAGGTCGTCATGAAGCAGGCGCTCAAGCGCACCTGCAAGCAGCTCTTCGCCGAGCGACTGGGCGATGAATCGAGGTCCTTCCCGGTCGGTAAACGCTTTTGGAATTTAGCCGAGGAGGAGAAGCACGCGGTCGAGGCGCTGCTCCAAGAGGCTTCGGTGCGCCAGCTGGTCAATCTCTTGGAGAGCCGATCGGACCATGCCGAGATTCGCGTCGTGGACGCGGCGTACTGGGTCAAAGGGTGCAGCTCGCTAGGGCTGTTTCGTGCCGCCGCGCTGGTCGAGGTGCTCGACAGCAACCGAAAGCACGGCGACCGGCGGCGCACGCTGTCGCTCATCGACATCAAAGAGGCGACCAAAGCGGCCACTCCCGGTCCGCGCCGCGATGATGTTCCAAAGCATCAAGGCGAGCGTGTCGTGGCTGGCGCCAAACGGTTGGCGCCCGCGCTCGGCGATCGCATGGTCGGCGGCACGCTGCTCGACAAAGAGGTGTTCGTGCGCGAGCTTCTACCGCAGGACCTCAAGGTCGAGCTCGACGAGCTGTCGGCGGATGACGGCCGTGCGGTCGCGCGCTATCTCGGACTGGTCGTCGGGCGGGCGCACGCCCGGCAGCTGGAGGCCACCGGCCGGCAAAAATGGGCCGCTGAGATCGCCTCTCACCGCAGTAAGAACATCGAAGCGCCAAGCTGGCTGTGGCAGAGCGTCGTCGACCTGGTAGGCATTCACGAGCGCGCCTACCTCGAGCACTGCCGTCGCTACGCGCTAGACGCGACGCGCAGCGAGATCGTTCAGGACGACGCCTGACAGGTCGGGCAGTAGTAGGTCGAGCGCGCTCCTTCGCCCTGCTTGTAAAATGCGATGGGCGCGGCGCAACGTCTACACGGCTCGCCGCCACGCCCGTACACCCATAGCCGCTGGCTGGGGTCGTCCCGTCCGGTGGTCC
>JBBQIO010000647.1:0-3040 GCA_038325015.1 Polyangia bacterium | reverse complement strand
TCACAGATCGGGTGGAAAAGTTCGTTCCACCCAAAAAGGGCAAAAAGCACGTTTTAGCGCTGATCAGCGAGATTCTGACGTTTCGGCCGCAGTCGACGCGGACCGATCTGCGCGTTGGGTTGGAGTTTCTCGGCAAGGTCGCCAACCGTCGCTCGGTCGCGTTCTTGGTCAGCGACTTCATCGTCGACGAAGGCGTCGCGGCCTACGAAAAAGCGCTGCGAGTGGCGCAGCGCAAGCATGACCTCGTGCCGGTGACCATCACCGACCCACTCGAAGAGCAGCTGCCCAATCTGGGCGTGGTCTACTTCGAGGACGTCGAGAGTGGTCAGGTGCTGGAGTTCGACACGGGCGGCATTGGACGTAAGCGCTTCGCCGAGCGTGTGCAGCGTGCCCGCGAGGAGCGCGAGCAGCTGTTTCGCCGCCACAGTATGGACTTCGTCAACGTACGCACCGATCAGCCGTACGTCGCTGCGTTGGTCACTTTTTTTCGCGCGCGCTCACGTCGGATGCATCACTGATGCGGACCAAGGCCAGGTTCGGCGTGGTCGTCATTTTGCTGCTCTGTGGCGCGTCGTTCGGCCAGGCGCCGGCGGGCGGTGTTCCGCCCGATCCGATCGGTCCGATGCGCACGACCATCACCACGGATGGCGGCGTGACCGAGTCGGATCCCGATGCCCCGACCGTTGGGGCGTCGCTCGATCGCACCGAGGCCTTCGTCGGCGACAAGCTGACGCTGACGGTCAGCGCAGTCGGTCGCGCGGGCATCGTGGTCAGCCTGCCGGCCAAGCTCGAGCTCGGCAAATTGGAGCTCCTGTCGCGCGAAGGCGAGGACAAAGGGCGCGATCTGGGCGACGGTCGGCGCTCCTATCGCTTCCTCCTGGGGGTCGCGGCGTACGAGGTCGGAGACCTGGAAATCCCATCGCTGCCGCTGACCTATCTGACGCTGCGCGGCGACGTCCGTACGATCCACACCGCGCCACTCAATGTGCACATTCGCAGCTTGGTCTCGCCCGAGAGCGACCAGAAACTCGAAACGCAGCCGCCGCGACCGCCGCGTTCGGCGCTGGTCGAGGACAAGCGGGTGATGCGCGCGGCCAAGATCGGAGGTGCGGTGCTCGGCGCCGGCGTGCTGCTCCTGGCCATTGGGCTCCTCGTGCGGCGCTCGCTCAAAAAGCGGCAAGCGATCGAGGCCGCAGTGATACCGAGTCGGGCACCGGACGAGGTCGCGGTCGAGCGACTGCGCGCGCTGCGCGACGCGGGAAATTTTTCGGTCGAGGGGTATCGCCCGTTCTATTTCGCCGTCGCCGAGGTGGTGCGCGCGTATCTCGGCGCGCGCTACGGCTTCGATTCGCTGGAGCTGACTACGACCGAGCTGCTCGATGAGCTCGGTCGGCATGCCCCGCAGCTGGTGTCGACGGGCGCGATGTCGAAAGACAGCGACGGCGAGGCGACACGCTTCTTGGAAAGCAGCGACATGGTCAAGTTCGCCAAGGCCGGCTCGACCGACGGCGACGCACTAGCCGCGCTCGATAGCGCGCTGGCGATCGTGCTGTCGACCGCCAAGCCACTCCAGAGCGCGGCGGCGCAGGTGGCGGTCGGCCCGGTGCTCCAGCCGCGGCCGCTCGATGCCGACGCTGACGGGGAAAAGACGCGCCGATGAGCGGCACCTTGAAACAGCGCGCGACGCGGATCTTCGAGCGCGCCTGGCCCTATCTTCTGTGCGTCGTCGTGGTCGGTGGTTTTTGCGGCTACTTTGCCGTTGATTTTCGCGGCCCCGAAGTGAAGTGGCGCCATCCCGGCGCATTGGCGCTCCTCTTGGGGGTGCCACTCGGAGCGTGGGTCGGCTTTGCGCTCGGGCCGCGGCGCTCGGGCACGTTCTTATTCTCGCGCACGTTCGATCTCGGCGAGGTGGCCGAGGGCGCGGGGCGCTGGCTCAGGCCGCTGCCGCGCGTGCTGCAGCTCGCGGCGCTCGCGCTGGTCACCGTGGCGTTGGCCCGGCCGCAGACACTGACCTCGGATGTCAGCGACGTCGAGGGCATCGATATCGTGATCGCGCTCGACGTGTCGAACTCGATGGCCGAGACCGACCTGGTGCCGGACCGCATTGGCGCCGCCAAGCGGGTCATCGACGACTTCATCCGCCGCCGCGCGTCGGATCGCCTTGGACTGGTCATCTTCGGCAAAGAGGCCTTCACGCAGTGCCCACTGACGCTCGACAATCGCGCGCTGCGCAGCCTCTTGGCCGACGTCCGCCTCGGGCTCGTCGACGGGCAGGGCACCGCCATCGGCAACGCGCTCGGCACAGCCATCAACCGGCTGCGCAAGTCGACCGCCAAGAGCCGCGTCATCGTGTTGGTCACCGACGGGGACGACAACGCCAGCAAGATCGATCCGCTGAAGGCGGCCCGCTATGCACAGAGCTTCGGCATCAAGGTGTTCACCATCCTCATCGGCCGCGACATCCTGGCCACCGGCGAGCCGGGCACCGACCGCTTCGGCAACGTGGTCGTCAACCGGCCGCGCTATCCGGTCAACCCCAAGCTGCTCGAAGAGATCGCCGGTCTGACCGGCGGCACGCCCTATCTCGCCACCGACACCGAGGCGCTGCAGCGGCGCTTCCAGGCGATCTTGGAGGATCTCGATCGCAGCAAGCTGCGCGCGCAAACGCCGCACTACGGCGAGCTCTATCCGCGGCTGATCTTCTGTGCATTGGGGCTGCTTCTTTTGGCCACGTTGCTCGAGCTGACGCGCCTCCGGAGATTCCCGTGACCCTCGGCGCGACGTCTCATTTATGGCTGCTGTCTCTGATTCCCGCGCTGGTCATTGCCTACGCGTTCGACGGTCAGCGACGGCGTCGCGTCATCGAACGGCTCGGCCATTTGCCGACGGTGGCGCGGATGATCGCCTCGGCGTCGCCGGCGCGCCGGCGCTGGCTGGCGGTGCTGCGGGTCGCCGCGGTGAGCCTGTTGGCGCTGGCCCTGCTCCGGCCGCAGATGCCCGGCCGCGCGCGGCTCACCGAGTCCCGTGGGCTCGACTTGGT
>JBBQIO010000646.1:0-3043 GCA_038325015.1 Polyangia bacterium | reverse complement strand
CAGCGAGACCATCGATGCGGCAGCCGCGGCGTAGAACGCGAACTGGTACGACTTGTAGGTGTCGAACACCCAACCGCCGATGAAGGGCCCGATGATTCCCGCGGTGCCCCACGCGAGCAGGAGGATGCCGTAGTTGTGCGCCGAGAACTTCGGCCCGTAGAAATCGCCGGCCAGCGCCGTGTACACCGACAACTGCGTGCCGTAGGCGTAATTGACGACGAAGAGCATGACGAAGAAGAGCGGAGCGGAGCCGCGCAGGAGAAACAGCAGGGGGGCCGCGAAGAACGACGCGACGAGCACGACGCGCACGGTCAGCAGCCGTCCGAAGTGATCCGACATCCAGCCGGAGAGGAAGCGGCCAATCGCGCTGCCGGCCGAGCCCATCGGAATCGCCAGCGCGGCGACGACCGACGCCACGCCGCCGACGGCCGGGAACGCGCTGTCGGCGAACGGCTTGATCTGGCTCACCGTCATCGTGCCTGAGACGCAGCCAAACGCGTAGGCGACCCACAGGATCCAGAACGACGGCAAGCGGACCATCTGCGAGGTCGTGAGGTTGATCGTCGAAACTTTCGGCGCCTTGGCGGTGACCGGCGGCGTCGGCGCGACGAACGTGGCCGGTGGATCGTTCAGCCAGATTGCGCCGACCATGGTGAACACGAAATAGACGGCGGCGAGCACCTGGAACGTCTGGCGCCACCCGATCAGGGCAATCAAGCCCTTCCAGCCGAGCAGGCCGCCGGCGAGCGGGCCGACAATCCCGGCGCCCATCGCGAAGACACCGATCGCGAGGCCGGAAACGAGACCACGCGCTTCCGGGTACCACTTGAAGCCGACGTAGAGCGGCGGCAGATAGCCGAAGCCGAGGCCGAGGCCGACGAGCAGGCCGGCCGAGAGGTACAGCCCAAGCAACGAGGTGGTGAAGCTGGCGAGCAGCATGCCGGTGCTGAAGCACAGCCCGCCGAAGATCGCGATGCGCCGCGCGCCGAAGCGGCCGATCAGCGTGCCCGCGACGTTGTAGAGCACCGCCAGCATCACCATGTTCACCGACGAGATCGACGTCGTCTGGAGACGGCTCCATCCGAATTCGGCCTGCAGCGGTTTCACGAACACGCTCCAGGCGTAGTAAGAGCCGATCGCGATGTTGAACAGGCAGCCGCCGACCAGCGCGTGCCAGCGGGGTGAATCAGCCAGACTTATCGAATCCTTAGGGGAGGTCATTCTAGGGACGCATGGTAGCAGAAGTGTGCGGCTGCTATAATTGCCCCCGCATGAAGACATGGATTCTCGTCGGCGCCGCCTTGTTGTTCGCTTCGTCTTCGCCTTTCGCAGCCGAGGAGACCTGGAGCGGCAAAATCAGCGACAGCGCCTGCGGCGTGAAGCACGAGGAAGCTGCCGAGGGTCAGGGCGTGATGGCCGATCGCGAGTGCACGCAAGCCTGCGTCCGCGGCGGGTCGAAGTACGTGCTGGTGGTGGACGGCAAGGTGCTGCAGATCGCCAACCAGGACAACAAGGATCTGGCCACGCATGCCGGCCACGCGGTCAAGGTCACCGGCGAGTTGAAGGGCAGCGCGATCACGGTCACCAAGATCGAGATGTAAGGCCGGTCGGTCGTCGGGCGGAGCACGCTCCCCTACTCAGCATTTCGATCGAACTGAATCGCCCCGAACACGTTGCCCCCGGGATCCTGAAAAAACGCCAGGGCGCCGACCCCGACCATCACCGACTTCTCGAGCACCGTGGTGCCGCCGTTGGCGATGACGGCCCTGGCCGTGTCGAAGCCCGGCGGCCCCCAGGCGTTGAACTTCCATCCGAAGACGCGCTCGTAGAAACGTTTCGCGCGGTCCACATCGTTGGCGTTGATGGCGAAGTGTGCGACATGCGGCATGGGCTGGAGTGTAGCGAATGAGGTCCTGGCGGTCTTGCCCGCCGCGCCAAGCCGCTACGCGGCGCGATGAGATTTCAGATTTAGGATTTCAGATTTCAGATTTAGGTTTTGGGTTTTAGGTTCTAGGTGTGAATGTCAAAGAGGTTGTTCATTAGGCAGCCTCTTGGAAACGCATCCACGGCGAGCGCCGACCTAAGCTCGCGTGTGGACGCCGGTGGTTATAGAAACGGAGATACGGGGCGAGCGCGGCCGTCCGCCGTGCGGAGCTGCAATACGGCACGCGATAGGCCCACTCGCGCAGGAGGGTTTGGATAAAGCGCTCCGCCTTGCCGTTCGTCTGCGGTCGATAGGGCCGGGTGTAACGCTGGCGTACCGCCCAGGCACGGCAGACCCCGCAGAACGCGCGTGAGCGATACGTCATCGCGTTGTCGGTGAGGAGCCGACGGATTCGCACCCCCCGGCGTCGAAACCACATGAGCGTGCGCCGGAGGAACGCCGAACACGCCACGGCATCATCCGCCTCCAGTACTTCGGCATAGGTCAATCGCGTCGCATCATCGATGGCGACATGCAGAAATTCCCAGCCGACCCGCCGCGCACGTCGCCGCCGGTCGCCGTGAATGCGGTGGCCGATCCCGGCGACGCGGCCGAGGCGTTTCAGATCGATGTGGAGCAGATCGCCGACGTGCGGCCACTCGTAGCGCTGGACCGGGCCGGTCGGTTCGACCAGGGCCACGCGATTCAGCCCCACGCGCGCCAACACGCGCGTGACGGTCGACCGCGGCATCCGCAGCGCGGCGCTGATCTGCCATGCGGTCGCGCGCGTCTGGCGCAGGGCCACGATGGCCCGTTCCGTCGCCCCGCTCGTGCGGCGCGGTTGGCGCGCGGGGCGCGACGATCGATCGGCAAGGCCCGTGCGATCGCGCGCCAGCCACTTGGCGACCGTCCGCACACTCACGCCGAGCGCCTCGGCCGCCTGCCGCTGCGTCCAGCCTTGCTGGCGCACGCGACGGATAAGCAATCGCCGCTGATACACATTGGTCTTCGCGCTACCATGAGATCTCATTCGGGGGGCCCTCCAGAGGCACTGGGTTGGTGTGGTAACCCCCATTGTTTCCAGAGTCTCCCGAATGAACAACCTGTCTAGCATTCACA
>JBBQIO010000645.1:0-3045 GCA_038325015.1 Polyangia bacterium | reverse complement strand
CCAGGACCGTCGGCGCGCCTGCCGACGCCGGCGCCCAGAGTCCCGACGCCGACACCGCGCATCCCGACCAACCCGCCCATTGACTCGACGCCCCAAGTGCTGGCGGCGATGACGCCACTGGCGCTGCCGAAATCGAACGTCGGCTGGATCGTGAGCGGCACGGTGATTGGAGTGCTGGCCGCGACGGCCGCGCTGGTCACGCTGATCCTGCATCAGGCGCCGCCGCCGCCGCCGCGCGTGCTCGCTCCTGCGCCCCCGGTGGTGGCCACCGCGCCGGAGCCCAAAGTCGAGGCGCCGAAACCGCCGGATATCGAACCTGGCCTGCTCGTCGTCGACGTCGATGCCCCCGACGCGCAGTTCGAGCTCGACGGGCGCGTCGTCGCGATGGGCGCCAGCAAGGCGGAGATTCCATTGCCGAGCGGCACGCCGCACACGCTGCGCGTGACCGCGCATCGCCGTCGCCCCTACGAAGCACCCGTCGCAGTCGAGGCCGGCGGTCGTTTGGTGCAACACATCGAGCTCGAGCGCATCGCGAGCGGCCCGGCGAAACCAAAACACAACGACTACATGCTGGATCCCAGCGGCGCTTGGCGCTAAGACCCCAAAAGGAGCCAATGCGCGGTTCGATCTGCTTCGCGCTTTCACTTTTTTGCTTTGGCATCGGTATGGACCGGGCCGCCCACGCGCAACAGCCTGCCCCTGCAGGCCCGAGCGCCAGCGCCGTCGCGCAGGCCCACGAGCTGGCGCGCTCGGCGATTCGTCTCTACGAAATCGGCGACTACGACGAGGCGATCGAGAGCTTCAAGAAATCCTTCGAGCTCGATCCCAATCCCGCTGTGGTCTTCAACTTGGCGCAGGCCTACCGCTTCAAGCACGACTACCCGCAGGCCAAGCTCCTGTTCGAAAATTTCTTGCGCATGCTGCCCAGGGCGCGCAATCGCTCCGACGTCCAGCTGCTGATCGCCGAGATGGCCCGGAAAGCCGACGCCGACGCGGCGCACGCCCGCGCCATCGCCGCTAGCACGCAGTCGCCGGTGCCTGTCGCGCCGCCGCCCGAGCCGGTGGTGCGCATCGAATACCGCACGGTGCAGGGGCCAGCAGCCGAGCTCTCGCAGGAGCAGCTCGACCTGTTGGTCAAGGCGGCGATGCCGCCGGCCAAGCCGATGTACAAGCGCCCATGGGTATGGGCTGTGGTCGGGGGCGTTCTGGTCGCGGCCGCCGTCGGCGTCGCTGTAGGTGTGACGCAGGTCCATAGCGTTTTGCCGAGCGGACCCTTAGGTACAATCGATGCGCGTTAGGATCGCTGCGAAGGCACTGTGCTTGGCCGCCCTCTTCACCGCGGGTTGCGCCGCCAAGACCGAGCACATCACTCACCTGGACGTGGTGGTGAGCTGGCCCGGATCCATCGTGGTCAATCAGCTCCGCTTCGAGGTCTCGGACGGAGCGACCGTGATTGTCCCGGCGGCTACGTTGCCGCAGCCCGCGCAGGGCGCGCTGCCGAGTGGCGACAGCGTCGCCATCTTGCTCAAGAATTCGGAGGTCGGAAAGTCGCTGCTGGTGCGCGCTACCGGCGTCTACCAAGGCAAAGACGTTTTGTGGGGCGACGTCAGCGTCAAACCGTTGCTCAACGCCGGCGTGCCGACCAAAATCACGCTCAGCCACTCGCCGACCGCGATCTTGAGCTCGATTGCCATCATCGGCGGGAGCATGGTGCTGGCCCAAGGATCGACGACCGACCTCACGGCGATTGGCGCGTTCTCCGACGGCACCTCGACCCCGGTGACGACCACGGTGGCCTGGAGCTCGAGCAACGTCGCGGTCGCCACCATCGGCAACGATGGGCCCACGCAAGGCGCGGTCACCGCTGTCGGGCAGGGCAAGTCGACGATCACAGCGACGCTCGGCAACATCACCGGCACCGTCGTGGTCAACGTGTCAGCGGCGCGTCTGATGTCGATCTCGGTCACGCCGCGCAATCCGCTGGTGCCCACCGGCGCGACGCTCCCGCTCGAAGCCACAGGCAACTATTCCGACGGCACCACCCCGGACCTGACGTCGAGCGTAACCTGGAGCTCGAGCGACGAGACGGTGGCAACCGTCGATCCCGACGGCACGTTCCACGGTGTTGCGCAGGGCTCGGTCACGATCACCGCGACGCTCAGCGGTCTGACCGGCACCGACGTGGTGGCGGTGACGCAGGCGACCCTGGCGCAGATCATGATCGACCCCACGACGATCAAGGTGGCGGCCGGTTCGATTCCCCGGCTGGCGGCGACCGGCGTGTTCACCGACCGCAGCACCGCGGACGTGTCGTCTTCGGTGACATGGTCGTCCGGCAACACTGCCGTTGCGACGGTCTCCAACACCGCCGGCAGCAAAGGGCAAACCTTGGCCGTCGCGCCCGGCGATGCCGCGATCACAGCCTCGCAGGGCAACATCAGTGGCACCGCGCAGATGACCGTAACACCGGCGACGCTGAACTCGATCGTCGTGACCCCGATGTCCACCATCTTAGCCGGCGGCACGACACAGCAGATGACTGCGACCGGCGTTTACAGCGACATGACCACCCAAGACTTGACCGACTCGGCAACCTGGAGCTCGACGGTGACGTCGGTGGCGACCGTGCGGAGCGACACGGGCTTCGGCGGTCAGGTCAACGCGCTGAGCACGGGCTCGACGACGATTTCGGCGCAGCTCGGCACAATCACTGGCTCGACACCGTTGGGCGTCACCGCCGCCACGTTGACGAGCATCGCAATCACGCCGTCGACGCCGTCGATCGCCAAGGGCACCACCGTGCAGCTCACCGCCACCGGCACATTTTCCGATAAAACGACCCAGAACATGACCGGCGCGGTCACTTGGGGATCGAGCTCGCCCGGCGTGGCCACCGTCTCGAACGCAGCCGCCTCGCGAGGGTTAGCAACGTCTGTGATCCCCGGGATGACCACGGTGACTGCCTCCTTGGGCTCGGTCTCCGGCTCAACGCAGTTGACGGTGACCACGGCGCAGCTCACTGGGCTGAGCGTCTCGGCGCCAGCG
>JBBQIO010000644.1:0-3048 GCA_038325015.1 Polyangia bacterium | reverse complement strand
GCACCGGCCAGGCCTCGCCTCGAGTTCCATCAGCTCGCCTCGCTCGACGGCATCATCGCGACTATGCCGAGCTACGCCGGCCTGTCCGACGGCGAGCTGGCGGCGCGGCTCCGGCTCGACGTGCGGCACGCCAGCAATGGGCTGGTCGACTTCAAGCTCGACGCCTGGGGCCGGCTCGGCATCACCAGCCTCATCACCAACGACACCGGCAATCCTTCGACGCTGGAGCTGCGCGAGCTCTCGGTGACACTGCGAAATCTCGGCGGGCGACTCGACCTGACCCTCGGCCGCTTCCCGGTGCCCGGCGGCTTCTGGCTTATCGCCGACGGAGCGCGCCTCGATGTCCGCTACACCAGCTGGCTGACGCAGTCTTTTTACGGCGGGTTGCGCGCCTTCACCACGCAGCGCAACAACGCCGACCTCGACTTTCAACAGCCGGTCGCGCTTCCGCTGGCCGGCACTACCGTGCTGTTCCATAGCCGCGCGGTCGACGCCTCGGTGGGCTTCACCTGGGCCCGCGACGCGCTCGACCTGCCGACCACCCTCGATGGCAGCGGCAAGCGCCCGCAGCGCGACGTGGTCGACGAATTTTTCGTCGATGGCCAGCTCATGGTGCTGGCCCGACCGACGCTGCTCTTCGCCGGCGGGGTGAGCGCCGGCTCGCGCTACGATGTGCAGTTTCAGACTCCAGATGCGACCGCGCCGGTCCAGATCGGCGTGGCCACGCTCGGCGCCGTCTCGGCCTGGGGCATGCTGTCGTGGCGGCCGCACAAGCGCGTCTACCTGACCTACAGCGTCAACTACGAACGACTGCGTTTGATCGAATCGCAACTACCGCTGCAAACCGCAAGCGGGCAAGCGGTGCGATTCACCGGCGGCTCGTTCATCGACGACAGCCTGCGCGGCAGCGTTTCTCTGTGGCATGCGCTGAAGCTCGACATGTCGTACCGCATTCGCTGGCGTGAGAATACGGATGTCGAGCACCACGCCGAGGCCGGGCTGCGTGGTGATGACCTGTGGCGCGGGCTCGGCCTATTCGTCAGTGTGGGTGTCGATGTGATCGTTCCCGGGGTCACCAAAAAAACGACACGCATCGTCTATTCGGGCGGCCTGTCCTACGTGCGTAACAACCTCGACGTGCGGGCCGGCATTCTGTTCACCGACGGTGTCGGCTCCGGGCTGCTGTTTTCGCAGGGCGCCCAGGGCAGCCCGAATGGCGCGGCTCCGACGCAGCTTTTCCCCTATGTGCTCGAGACCAATCGCGTGGCCTTCGTGCGGGTGTTCGGCAACTACCGCGGCTTTTTCGGCGGCGTGGATCTAGAAGAGGACACCGACCTGGCGCAGCTGCGCGCGATGGCGCAGCTTGGATTTTCCCGATGAGCTCACGCGGAAAAACGCTGCCCTTAATTTTCGCTGTTCTGCTCGCGGCGGGCATCGCCGGACGGGTCAGTGCGGCTCCGGCGCAGCCATTTCCGAGCGACATGGACATCGGCGAGCACGCGCGCTTTTATCCCCTGGTCGGCGCACACACCCCCGCTGACTGCGCCGCCTGCCACAAGAACGGCCAATTGAAGGGCACGCCCAAGACGTGCGGCGGCTGCCACAAAGACGTTCACCAAACCAAGCTGGGCAGTGACTGCGCGCGCTGCCACTTCGAAGACAGCTGGAGTGACGTCGCCCCGTTCGACCACGCCAAGGAGACGGGCGTCCCCTTGACCGCAGGTCACGCCGGCCTGTCGTGCGCGCAGTGCCACGGAAAATCCGGCAGGAGACTCGACACAGAGCGGAAGCCGGTCACCTGCACGACCTGTCACGCGACAACCACGGCGCGCGGCCACGGTCCATCGATGGGCACCCAGTGCGTCAGCTGCCACAACACGACGAGCTGGAAACCGGTCGTCGCGTTCGATCATCGACGGACGCAGCTGCCGCTCGACCGCCGCCACTCCATCTTGCCGTGCGCCGCCTGCCACACGCCGACCCAGGCCAGCGTCTCACCCGAATGCCGCACCTGCCACGGTGATCCGCACCGCGGACGCGCTGGGCAAGAGTGTGGCCAGTGCCACCGCGCCGACTCCTGGCTCGTCATCCGCTTCGATCACGACCGCACCGAGTTTCGTCTCAATGGTGTGCATTTTGGCTACCAATGTCGCGGCTGCCACACCAGCGACATCTGGGCCGGCCTGCCGCACGAATGTATTTTTTGCCACCGCGGCGACGCGGTACAGGCGAACATGAATGCGCGGCACCGCCCGTACTCGTTGTCGTGCGGCGACGTGGGTTGCCACAACGCGTTCCACTGGAAGATCCCTTGACCAACAGCAGCGAGATGCCGGAGTTTGACCGGCGCGTCCTGACCCCGTTGACCGCCAACCGCTTCTTTCGCTTGGCCACCGACGCGGAGATAGGTGCATCCTGGACGGCTTACCAAAGCGGCGACGTCGGCCGCCTGATCGCGTGTTGGCGCCGCGATGCCGATCCGACGCGGGCCCGGCTGCCGCGCGCCAATGAGCGAGCGTTTGCCCGCGCGCACCTGGCGCCTGCAGCGATCAATGGCGCCGCGTTTTTGTCGACCTCACGCGCCGCGATCGAGGCCGGGCGACAATTTCGCGACCGGCTCAGCCCGGCCGTGCGGACGGCGCTGGCCGAGGATTTTCCGTGGCTCGAACACCGCCATCAACACGTGCCATCAGGCTGGGCGCCGGCGTGCGAGTTTCCAGCAGCCATCGATCCCTTCTTTGATGACGCGGATGTGCCGACCGCCAAGGTGCGCTGGCAGCTGGTTGCCGCGCTCAACGAAGTTGTGCAGCACAGCTATTCGCTCTATCTGGCCGACCTCTTGAGCTTACCGGCGCTGCGCATCCAGGCCGCACGTGAGGCCGAGCTGGCCGTCAACTATTTCGGCCACTGGTCGCCGCCGGCCAGCCTGGAGCTGTGGCGGCAGTGCCTCATCGTCCTCGACGGGATGAGCGCCGGCGTGTTCGAGGCGGTGTGCGCCACGCACTTGCGGGCCATCGTCGTGCGCTCGCTGGCCGGCGCGCTGTCGTC
>JBBQIO010000643.1:0-3049 GCA_038325015.1 Polyangia bacterium | reverse complement strand
GGTTGTTCGATACGCCGGTCTTGCAGCCCGCGCCGGCCAACGACAGCGCGCACAGGACCAGCCCCCCGCCACCCAGGTTCCGCATTTTTAGTCTCATGCGGTCAAGTCTATCGAACGTCGGCGCGCAAAGAAAGGAACGTGCGTCACAGCCATTTCGGGGTAGCGTCGCGTCCGAATCGATGGCCACTCGCCCCCGCATCGTCCTCGCTGACGACGAAATCAATCTGCGAAAAGTGCTGGGCGCGATCTTGCGTCGCGACGGCTACGAGGTGCTCGAGGCCGTCGACGGTGAGCAAGCGTTTCAGCTGGTGGACAACGAGATCGCCGCGCTGATCACCGACCTGCGCATGCCGCGGCTCGACGGGATGGGCCTCCTGCGCAAGGTTGTCGCCGACTTCCCCGAGATCCCGGTGGTGATGATCACGGCGCATGGCTCGGTCGACTCGGCCGTCGAAGCGGTCAAGCTGGGCGCCTTCGACTACATCGAAAAGCCGTTCGAGCAGGAGCAGATTCGCCAGGTCGTCAAAAAGGCGGTCAAGACGCGCGAGCTGGAGAGCCACGCGCCGCGGGCGCAGCTGCAGCGCGGCTCGTCGACCACGGCAACGCCGACGGGAAAGTACGGCCTAGTCGGGCAGTCGCAGGTGCTCGAGCACGTCTTCGGCGTGATCGAAAAGGTCGCCGATACGCCGTCGACCGTGCTCATTACCGGGGAGTCCGGCACCGGCAAGGAGCTGATCGCGCGCGCGCTGCACGCCAACTCGTCGCGTCAGTCGCGCCCGTTCATCAAGATCAACTGCGCCGCCATCCCCAAGACGCTGATGGAGTCCGAGCTCTTCGGCTACGAAAAGGGCGCGTTCACCGGCGCCGTCGGCTCCAAGCCGGGCCGCTTCGAGCTGGCCGATGGCGGGACGCTGTTTCTCGACGAGATCGGCGAGATACCCGTCGAGATGCAGGTCAAGCTGCTGCGCGTTTTACAGGAGTCGGAGTTCGAGCGCGTCGGCGGCATCAAGACGATCAAGGTCGACGTCCGGCTGGTGACGGCGACCAATCGCGATCTGCAGCGCGAGGTCCTGGCGGGCAATTTTCGCGACGATCTGTTTTATCGGCTCAATGTCGTGCCGCTGCACCTGCCGCCCTTGCGCGAACGCAAAGCGGACATTCCGCTGCTGGTCGAGCACTTCGTCGGCAAGTTCAACGAGCGGCTCAAGAAGCAGGTGGTGCGCATCGACGACGAGGCGATGGCTCGCCTCTTGGCCCACTCGTGGCCGGGAAACATTCGCGAGCTCGAGAACGTGCTGGAGCGGACCATCCTATTCGCCGAAGGCACGGTGATCGCCGCGCGCGACTTGCCACCGGAGCTGATTGCCCCCGACGCACGCGATGGCCGACCGACCGAATTAGCCCGCGAGCCGTCTCGCCCGCACCCGGCCGAGACCAGTGACGGACGCGACGAAGAAGCGCCATCCCGCGAGCCGTCCAACCGCCCGAGCTCCCTCAAAGAGATGGTCCGGCAGGAGACCGAGCGCGTCGAGCGCGAGCTGATCGTGCGCGCCCTCGAAGAGACGATTGGCAATGTCACCCAGGCGGCGCGGCGCCTGAAAATCAGCCGCAAGAGCCTACAGAACAAGATGAAAGAATTTGGTCTGCGCGCCAAAGAGTAGGCGCGTTGCGGTCGGCTCATAACTTGACACTTCTCCCGTCGGGCAATTACCGTGCGTGCATGCGGCGTGTGCTCGTTTTCGGCCTTGGTGTTTGCGCGCTCGGCCTGGCTGGAGGCGCGCGCACCGCGTACGCGGCCGACATCACCGACCTGGCTAGCTCGTTCGACGACGACAACGTCTTCGACTTCCGGCTGCGCGCCACCTACGAGCACTCCGAGAAGCGCGCGCAGATCAAGCGCGAGGTCGAAGCGGTCACGCCGACGCAGGACCAGCTCTTGGTCTTCAAGGACCTGCGCTACAAACAGGTCAAGGACACGCTCGGCCTGCGCACCGAGATCGGCCTGTTCCACGACCTGCAGCTGTCGGTCGAGCTGCCGATCATCTTGAATCTGTCCGACAGCTACACCTACGATCAGTCGTCGCCCGACGGCTGCACCTTCCCGGCGACCAGCGGATCGCCGACCTGCGTCGACGCCAGCAACTCGACCACGGTGCGCGACGGCATCTCGCCGGTTGGCGGGTTCGATGCGCAGCATTCGGGGCAGTCGCTCGGCGGGGCAGGGGTGTTTCAGGGGCCGCACCGGGGCGCCATCGGCGGTTCGGGCGGCGACGCATTCGACACCATCAATCTGGCGCTGACCTGGGCGAAGGTCAGTCAGCGACGGGACGACACCAAGCCGACCTGGACCTTGGGCTTCGAGGGCGACATTTCGGTCGGCAACATCATGAAGTTCGATCGGCTGCGGCCCAACGCAAACCATGGCGTGTCGGAGGGGGTGCATCGGCTGTTCGCACGTACTACGATTTCAAAGCGTTTTCGGTTTTTCGACCCATATATTGGTTTTTGGTACATGTATCCGATCGCGCGCGGCGACTCGCTGTACAAGGATTACGGGCCGGCGCAAAAGACCAAAAATCCGCAGCAGCAGGCGGGCACGGTGTTCGGCGTCGAGGCGGTGGCCTGGGAGCGGCCGAACGATTCGTACAAGTTCGCGATCGATCTGCGCGGCCGCATCGAGGGGCACTTCAACGGCAAGGGCTATTCGGAGATCTGGGAGCTACTGGCCTCGTCGCCGGCGCTGGGCTGCGATACCAGTGACAACCACGGCGCCTACAATCTGGCGTGCGACCCCTCGCAGACGCAGAACTCGTACCAGAATCAGCCCTACACCGGCATCACCACCATCGAGAACTACGCCACGCTCGGCGCCGACGCGGGGCTGACCGGCCAGGTCGGCAAGCACGCGCACTTTCGCCTCGGCTTCAACTACACGCACGATGCGTCGCACCTCATCACCAACGACGACATCGGCACGCCGCTCAACGGCGAGGCGCGCGTCACATTGCCGGCCGAGTTCAACCCCGCCTACCGCGCGGTCATCGACCAG
>JBBQIO010000642.1:0-3049 GCA_038325015.1 Polyangia bacterium | reverse complement strand
TGGCTGGCGCAGCTCGTGCTGCAGACGCGCCACCTGTGCCGCTAGCGACTGGCGATCCGTGACCACCGAGTCGCGGCTGATGCCCACCGAAGCGTCTTCGCGGGTCGGCTTGACGATGGCCGGCAGCGGGAAATCGCCGTCATCGTCGCCCGGCTCCGGCAGCGCACCGCACACTACCCGCGAGCGCGGCGTCGGGACGCGGGCGGCCACCAGGATCTGCTTGGCCATATCTTTGTGCAGACACAGTCCCAAGGCGAGCGGGCCCGAGCCGGTGTAGGGCCGACCGCCCCAGTCGAGCAGTGCCGCAATTAGCGCCTCGTGGCGTGAGTCCCCGGCCAGCGATTCGCACAAATTGAACACCAGGTCCGGTGCGCTGCGATGCAGCTCGTCGAGCATTCGGACGATCGGCCGCGGCCCGGCGCCGTCGGAAACGGCGATCGTATCGACGCGATGGCCGCGGCTCGTCAGCGCACGCGCGACATCGGCCGCCGCGACCACGACGTCGGCTCGACTCTCGTGACCGATGTCGGGCTCGGACGAATGTGACTGCGGGCCAAAGTCGGAATTGTGAAGGAGGGTGATCCGGAGCGGCGGCGGGTGACTCATGAAGTGGGGCGACCCCGGCGTCAAGGCGCCGTCAAGTCGCCATTCTACGGACGCGATCGCCGATTGCAACGATCATGCGGTCGGCCGGCCGTTTTCGACGAATGCGCGGGCGAAGCGAGCACCGAGCGACTGAAGATCGAGTGCAGCGACGGGCGCACCCTCGCTCTCGAGCGAGGTCATGGCGACTCCGCGCATGCCGCACGGGACGATCAGCGAAAATGGATCGACCGCGGCACGCACGACGTTGAGAGCCAGCCCGTGGACAGCGACACGACGGTGCACGTGCACGCCGATTGACGCCAGCTTGCGATCCCCGACCCACACGCCCGGACAGTCGCGACGAAAGCGTGCAGCCACGCCGACGCTGGCCGCGACCTCCACAGCCGCCTGCGCCAGCCGCTCGACGTGGGCGACCACGCTGCCAATGCGCACGACCGCATAGGCGACGAGTTGACCCGGGCCGTGATACGTCGCCTGCCCGCCCCGGCTCGCGCGCACGACCTCGATCGATTTTTTCGCCAGCTCGGCCTCAGACCAAAGAAGCTCGACGGCAACCTCCGCCCGCCGTCCGAGTGTGATCACCGGGTCATGCTCGACGAGAAGCAGCGTCTCGGCGCTGGCGTCTCCTGCGAGAATGCGCTGACGCAGCGACTCCTGCAGGGCGACGCAGGCGTCGTAGCTCCGACGTCCCAGGTCGACAACGGCCAGCGTCACCCGTCGGCGAGCTCGGCGAACAGCTCGACGTCCAGGTACGCCACCGGCAGAGTCAGCTTGCGCACGCCGATCCCGTGCTCGCACAAAAGCGTCGCCAGCTGCACGCCGTCATAGGCCGACACGCCCGGTGCAGCGCCCAGCTCGGTGAGCGCTTCGGCCGACAGCCGCGACGGCGAAAACAGCCAACCCTCGTCGAAACCGCGCGCCGCCAATCCCGCGCGCAGCTCGCCGACCGCGCGCCGCTGCAGCTCCGCTTCGCCAGCGCGCACCGAGATCAGCGTGCGCACAGTGCCGACGCCAGCCGAGCGAGTGCCGCCGAGATAGACGACGCCATCGCCGCGCCGCACCTGCTCGACGCTGTTGACGCCGAGCCGCACCAGGAGCGCGCGGATCAACGTTTCGAAGCTCGGCGGCGCCAGGCGTCCGAGCCGCCGAATCAGCGCCTGCAGGGTGGCATGGCGCATCCGCTCGGCTTCGACGTCGAGCGCGTGCTCGGCATCGCGCAGCTCCGGCTCGACCCGCCGGTCCCCGAGCGTGAACTGCCCGGCCCCGATGCAACGCACGCGCGGTCGTCGGCCGCCAGCCTCCCGCCGCCGCTCGGCGCCGATCAGCGCCAAACGCAGCTGACGGGTCAGATCTCCGGGCGAGAGCCGGGCGTCGACCAGCCGGCGCTTGACCGCCAGCTCGGCCATATGGCGCACATGCATGGGCCGTCCGTCTCCGCTGCGCAAGATCTCCAGACCGGCCTCGATCAGGCCATTGCGCGGCGCCGGCGGGATGATCGGCGCTGCCGCCGTTTCCGTCGGGCGCTGGCTGGCGTGAACGACCGGCGCCGCATGCGGCGGGCGCGGCCCTTTGTCGCGTCCCTGCTGCGGATGCGCGCCACGATTGCTGTTGTTGTCGCCGCCGTGAGGACGTCGCTCGTGCTGATTGCGGCGCTGGCGCTCGTCGGATCGGCGCCCCTGGATCTCCGGGCGCACGGTTCGCTCGTCGCCCGAGCGAGTCATCTCCTCGTCGCCGTGCAGCGGGGTCAACAGTGGGCCGGACGTCAGATCCGCGAGCTCCAGCTCGGCGGCATCTTCATCCAATGACTCATCCAAAGGATCGAGAAGCTCGTGATCGGTCGGCGCAGCCATCGACACCACCAGCGCGCCCGGCACCGACAAGGGCGGCGCCGGCGGCGGTGCACCGACGGCAAAGGCGCTCACTGGGCTGCTCTCCGCGACGACCCCGTTGTGCGGCTCGGCCGACGCATCGGGCTTCCGACCGCGTCCACCGCGCCGACGACGACGGCGCTGTGCCTCGCCGCCAGCCTCGGCATCGCCCCCTTTGACCTCGGCATCGCCCTCTTTGGCGGCTGCGGCGGCAGGGACCTCGACCTCGGCTGCCGCCGGTGTCACCGTCGCTTTGGCGTGGACTGCCGGTGCGGCTGATGGCGTCTCGTCCTCGGGCCCCTCATCCTGGGCCCCCGCAACTTCATCCTTTTCATCTTTTTCATCCTTGCCGGCGCCCGCCTCTGCGCCGCGCCCACCGCGACGCCGTCGACGGCGTCGGCCACGCGCCACGGCACCCTCCGACTCGCCGTCTTTAGCCGTCGCTGGCGCACCCGTCGCTGATGCAGCCACCGGGGCCTCCGCCTTGGCCGGAGTCGCAGCCTTCTCCGGATAGACGCGCAGGCCATACAACCCGGGCCGCACCTCGATCAGGTCCGCCGCCATCCGCTTGTCGA
>JBBQIO010000641.1:0-3050 GCA_038325015.1 Polyangia bacterium | reverse complement strand
CTTGACGTCTTCCTTTTTTTTCTCGCCGCCGGCGAGCTCACGCGCGAACGACTGAGCCTCGACGACCTTGTCGTAGCCGATCGAGATCGGCACGATTTGCGCCTGCCGCGCGCGGCGCCCGCCGTCTTCGAGCGCGGCGTCGACGATCATGCCCAGAAGGCCGAGCTTGGGGCTGAGCAGCTTGCCGGTGCGCGAGCGCCCGCCCTCGATGAAGAATTCGATGCTGATGCCTTCCCGCAGGAGCTTTTGCACGTAGCCGCGAAACACCGCGCTGTACAGCTTGTCGCCGCGGAACGATCGCCTGAGAAAAAACGCGCAGCAGCGACGAAAGAACCAGCCCATCGGCCAAAACGAAAGATTGGCGCCGGCCGCGATGTGCGGCGGCACCAGGTCGTTGACCACGAAGAGATAGGCCAAGACCAGGTAGTCGACGTGGCTCTTGTGCGAGGGCACGAGCAGGAGCGGCCCGCGCCGCGCCGCCGAGCGCACGCGATCGAGCCCCTGGATATCGACCTCCAGGCCATCGAAGATGCGCCGCCAGACCCAGCGCAAAAGCGGCTCGGCCAGCGCGAAGGCCCACGGCTTGGGGTCGGCTCCGATCTCTTTAAGCATGCGATCCGCCCGACGACCGATGGCCTTGACCGAGGTGCCCTCCTCGGCTGCGAGCTCCTTGGCAACGCCGACCAGCCGACGGCTGCGCAACACCTCGGTGCGGATGCGCCGCGCGCTCTTGAGCTGCGGCCCACGCACCACGCGCACCTCGGCTTCGAGCCGGCCGCCCAAGGTCCAGCGCAGGCGGCGACCCGCGACATCGAGTGGCAGCTCGGCGTGCTCGCGCAAGAACTCGGGCAGGACGACCGGCTCGCCGACCACGACCAGCGAATCGGAGAAGTGGTTGAAGAAGGTCCACATGCTGCGCACGACCCCGGGCGCCTCGCGGTCGCCAAACACCCAGTCGATAAAGCCGCGCCGCGCACCGGAGCGAACCGCCGGCGAGCCCCACAGAAGGGTCAGCGGCACGAACACAATCGGACGGGTCTGGCTCTGTTGGCGGGTGATGAGCGCCTCGACATAGTTGCCGCGAAAACCGCGCGGCGACCAGTTGAGCGCGGTCTGCGGCCGGCGCAAAAACACCAGCGCGCTCTGCCCCGCGGCCACGCGATCAGCCAGCCGCTCGGCCGGCTCGACGCTACTTGTGCTGCGAAACCGGAGCAGCCGAGCGAGCGCCGCGAACAGCAAACGGAGCACGCGGCGGAGCGGCTGGATGAGCAGCGTCCAGCCGCCGTTGGCCATCCGGGCGAGCGGCAATCCATGGCGTAACAAAGCGAAAGTAAAATAGAGATAATCAACGTAACTAACCGTCGCGCATATGTAAACCACAGTGCCATTCCTGGCAGCGGCGCGAATTTTTTCAGCTCCCTTTTCCGGGAACTCGATGCTCTTGAAGTAGCGATTGAAGACCCAGCGCAGGATCGCGCCGGGGCGTTCGATCATTCCCGAGGGGTCCTCGATGGGCTGCGCTCCGGTCATCGGTGTCGACACCGACGGCGCTTCGCGTTTTTCAGCCACCGTCACGGCGTCCGGCTACGGGCTGAGGGTCTTGAGCCGTTCGAGGCTGCGGCCGAGGGTTCCGATGCGTTCGTCGAGCTCGCCGACACGGGCGCGCTCTTTTTCGACCACTGCGGCGGGAGCGCGCTCGACGAACGCTGCATTGCCCAGGCGGCCGTTGATCTGCGCGCGCTCCTTGTCCGCCTTTTGCAAGTCGCGTGTGATGCGTGTCGATTCGGCGGCGACGTCGATCTGACCGGCCAAATGAACCGCCACCTGAATCTCCCCGCTCACCGTCACCACCGTTCCCGCAGGCGCGTCTCCCGGCGCGGCGCGATGCAGCGTGGTCACCCGTCCCAGGAGCTTGACCAGCCCCTCTTCGCTCTCGACCAGCGCCAGCGCATCGGGCTTGGCCTGCAACGTGACCTCGACCTGCAAGCTGGGCGGCACATTGTAT
Source organism: Polyangia bacterium (assembly GCA_038325015.1). Taxonomy (GTDB): domain Bacteria; phylum Myxococcota_A; class Polyangia; order Palsa-1104; family Palsa-1104; genus JBBQIO01. The sequence continues at coordinate 1,045 of JBBQIO010000641.1, read as the reverse complement.
TCGGCCCTTAAATTGCGAATCGCACTGATTACTCCTTGCAGCGTTTCCATCGCTTTTTCTGCGGTCTCATCAATCAGCGTTCGGTCCGCCGACGGATACATCGTGATCATGATCGACTGCGGCGTCCCGCTCGGCTTGGGCAGCTGCTGCCAGATCTCTTCGGTGACAAAGGGCATGAACGGATGGAGCAGGCGGCAGGCGGTTTCGAGCGCCAGCGCCAGACAGCCCTGCGCCGCCCGTCGGCGCTTTTGCGACACGTCGGTCTCCGACTGATCGTAGAGCGCCGGCTTGGCCAGCTCGATGTACCAGTCGCACAGCTCGCTCCACAAAAAGCGATAGAGCGTCTGCGCGGCATCGTTGAAGCGATACTGCTCGAGCGCGCTGTCGACCTCGGTGGCCGCGCGCTGTAACCGCGACAAGATCCAGCGATTGCCGATCGACATCCCGCCCGCGCCGTCGACGCGCAACGCCTCGCCAAACGAGTCGGCGTCGAAGCCGGCCAGGTTCATGAGCGCAAAGCGCGTCGCATTCCACAGCTTGTTGGCGAAATGGCGATTGCCCTCCACGCGCTGAATCGAAAGCCGAATGTTGCGCCCCTGCGCGGCCAGCGCGGCCAAGGTGAAGCGCAGCGCATCGGCGCCCGACGCTGGAATGCCGGTGGGAAACGACTTCTTGATGTTCTCCAGCGCCGTGTCCGGCGCCAGACTCTCCTTGGCCTTTTGCAACAGCTGCGGCAGCGTCGCGCCATAGACCACGTCCAAAGGATCGATGACGTTGCCCTTGACCTTGGACATCTTGTCGCCATGCTCGTCGACGACGATGGCGTGCAAAAAGACGGTGCGAAACGGCACCTGCTTCATGAAGTGCAGCCCCATCATCATCATGCGGGCCACCCAGAAGAACAGGATGTCGTAGCCGGTCTCCATCACCGACGTCGGATAAAAAGTCTTGAGCTCCCGCGTGTTCTCGGGCCAGCCCAGCGTCGAGAACGGCCACAGCGCGGACGAGAACCAGGTATCGAGCACGTCCTCGTCCTGCGACAGCT
>JBBQIO010000640.1:0-3053 GCA_038325015.1 Polyangia bacterium | reverse complement strand
CTGGAATTCGGCGCCGATCGGGCGCACGGCACAATCCTCGGGCTCGGCGAGCGGGTGGGCAACGCCGCGCTCGACCAGGTGCTGGTCAACTTGAAGCTGCTCGGCGAGCTGCCCGACCGCGACCTGTCGAAGCTGCTCCTTTTGTGTCGCATGACGGCCAAGGCCTGCCACGTGCAGATTCCCTACAACTATCCGCTGGTCGGCTCCGATGCCTTTCGCACCGCGACCGGCGTGCACGCCGCGGCGATCATCAAGGCCGAAAAAAAGGGGCACGCTTATTTGGCGGACCGCATCTACTCCGGTATACCGGCGGGGATGTTCGGCCGCGAGCAGGAGATCGAGATTGGCCACATGAGCGGTGAGTCGAATGTGCTCTACTGGCTGCAGCGTCGGCACATCGATCCAAAGCCGAGCTTGGTAGCAACGATTTTGGGGGCGGCGAAGGGGACGGATCATCTGCTGACTGAAGACGAGATTCAGCAGATCATCAAAGATCACCAAGCGCAGACACCGTCCACTGCTTAAATCGACAGCTATATCTTTCTCTTAAGAGGTCCTCATGGCAGCGAGCAGCACTGGAACGAATCAGCTCCCATTTACCGGTGTCAAAGTTTTCTCGGCAACGATGGCGCAGGAGCGCGATCAGCTGGGCGAGAAGATCACGCAATGGCTGAGCGCGCATCCCGAGGTGCAGATCGTCGATCGCATCGTCACGCAATCGAGCGACGAGGCCTTTCACTGCCTGGCGATCACGCTCTTTTTCGTCGAGAAAAAGTAGTCGTCGCGGACCACGCGCCCCAGCTCACGCCGACGAACGTGAGCGCCGATCCCGCCAGCGCCAACCCGACGGCACGCTCGCCAAACAGCACCACGCCGAGCAGCAGCGCGAAGACCGGGGTCAGCTGCATGAGAATTCCCGCCGCCGCAGCCGGAAGCCACGCCAGCGCGTAGGTCATCAAGAGCTGTGCCCCGAGCGAGACCGTGCCCATGCACAACAGCGCCGTCCACTCGGCGCCGTTCGGCATCAGCCACGTGCCGGCCGTCGGTAACGTGAAAAACAGACCGGCCATACAGAAAAAGAAAAAGATGCTGATCGTGTTGTCCGTCTTTCGCACGTAGCGAATAGTGGTCACCGCCGCGCCCGACAGCACCGACGAGGCGACACCCAAAAGCTCCCACCGGCCGAAGCCAAAATGGCCCGGCGCCGCGTGCCCGTGGACCACCATGATAACGCCCGAGGTGGTCAGCGCCAGCGCGGCGATTACGCCGGCGCTGAGCGTCTCGCCGAGAAAAAGCGCAGCGAACAGCGCAGTGAAGACCGGCGAGGTGTAGGTCAGGAGCGTGGCCACGCCGACCGGCAAATGGGCGAGCGCGACGAAATAGGAGAGCGCCGCCACGCCGCCGAACAGGCCGCGGAGAATGAGACCGCGCCAGTTGTGCACGCGCAGCGGGAAGAGGGGCGCCGCCAGCGCGCATCCGATGATGCCGACGGCGAAGCGGAAGAACGCGGCCTCGGTCGGCGGCAGTCGAAACATGGCGCTCTTGACCAAGATCGCCATGACCGCGAACAGCGCCGAGGCTGCGCCCATGGCCAGCGCCGAAATTGCAACGGCGCGGCCCGGCATGGGGGCACAGGGATTGCGCGCGGCTGGGGGCGGCAGAGGCAAGGCAGCAGTGCTGTAAGGGCCCGCGCGTCGATCGTCAAGCGCTGGCCGTCGGACGGCGGGTTTGGTATGACGCGGTCGTGCTGCTGTCGGCCGTGGAAGATCGAGGGCTCGACGACATCCTGTCGCAGGTGTCGCGCTCGTTCTATTTGAGCCTGAGCGTGCTGCCGCAGAAGCTGCGGGCCCCCCTGTCGGTGGCCGATTTGGTGGCGCGCGCCGCCGACACCATTGCCGACACGCGGGCCGTGCCGCCGGAGCGACGAGCGGCGCTGCTGGTCGAGCTGCGCGGGTTGATCGCCGCGTGCGGTCCTCAGGGCGATGGTGCGATCGCCGCATTCGTCGGCGAGCTCTCGCGCGAGCTGGCGCAGCATCTGGCGCAGCATCTTTCGGAGCATCTGGCGGAGCCGCGCGGCGGCAAGTCGAGCGGCGTCGACGCCGAGCAGCTGCTGTTGGTGCGGCTCGGCGACTGCCTGCGCACGCTCAGCGGTTTCGACGAGGGCGACCTGCAGCGCACGCGCACCGTCTTGGACACGCTCTTGTCAGGCATGGAGCGCGACCTGGAACGGTTTGCCGATCCGACTAAGCTTGTGGCGCTGGCCACGCTCGAAGAGCTCGACGAGCACTGTTATCTGGCCGCCGGCTGCGTCGGTGAATACTGGACGATTATGAGCGCGGCGCATGTGCCGGCGCTGCGCCGGCTGGGCCGGCCGGACTTTGTCGCGCGCGGCGTTCGGCTGGGCAAGGCGCTGCAGCTGGTCAACGTGCTGCGCGACACGGCCTCGGATCTTGCCGACGGTCGCTGCTACCTGCCGCGGGCGCAGCTGGCGGCAATCGGCCTGACGCCCGAGGCGCTGCGCGATCCCGAGCAGTCGCTGCGCGCCAAGCCGCTGTTCGACGATCTGCGACGGCGCACGCTGGCCCACGTCGATGCGGCGCTGCCCTATGTGCTGGCGATTCCGCGCTGGCAGCCACGGCTGCGCTTGGCGGCGCTGTGGCCGTTATGGATTGGGCTCGGCACGCTGGCCCGCTTGCGCGACACGGCGAATCCGCTCAGGCCAGAGCGGCCAATCAAGATTTCGCGCGGCGAGCTGTACGGAATGCTCGGCGAGTCGATGGCCGTGGTCGGCACCGATACTCTGTTGTCACACGCGCACGACCGCCGACGAGCCGCAGCGGAATAGCGAAGCCGACTCCGACGAGCAACGGTCGCGCGATTAGGCAGCGCGCGAGACGTCGACTAAAGCGTCGCCCAGCATGTCTGCCAATCGTTGCGCGCTGGTTGTGGTCAAGCGAGTCCCGCCGGCGATGATGAGCATCCCCGCCCGATTGCGAACATCGCCCACCAACACCATTCCCTCCCGCAACTCGCCAGCCCGCATCTGAATGTTG
>JBBQIO010000639.1:0-3055 GCA_038325015.1 Polyangia bacterium | reverse complement strand
CGATGAGCGTCGGCTTGGCCTCGACGGTCGGATTCAGATGGCGCTCGGTCTCCAGCCGATCCGCTTCGCCTTCGCCCTCGGGTCGGGTGGCCAGCGCCTCTTCGCAGCGCTTGAGGCTCTTGTCGGCGGCGCGCGCCGCATCCGACGGCGGGCTCAACGAGAGGAACTTGCGATACAGGAGGGCGGCGCTCGAACAGTCGCCGCTGAGCCGCTCGGCCTGCGCCCACGCGAAAAGTATCTCCCGTCGCTGATCGAGCTTGTAGGCGAGTCGAAATTGGACGATTGCGGCTTCATATTCCTTGGCCGTGTATTGGCGCAATCCTTCGTCGAGTCGCTCGCGCGCCGCCGGCAACATGTCGGGCTCGTCGCTCTGGGCCGAGGCAGGCGGGCTGAATGCAAGCAGGCATAGTGTGACGACGAGGGCGCGACGGATCATCTTTTCCCGGGGGGCAAGGCCGAGTCAGGATCCCACGCCGGCTGGACGTTGGTCGCATGCGGAGGCGTGGTGCTGCGCTCGTGATGGACGACTCTACTGTGCTTGCTGCGCGGCAGCGCTATCATCTGCGCCGGCGCTATCGGCGCCTGGGCGTCGACCGCAATGACGGGGAGTGCCGGCTCGATCTGCGGCGGCGAAACGGGCTTCGCCGCGACCGCTTGGGACGGCATCGCGACCGTGGCCAGCGGCACAGCGGCGGTAGCGCGCGGGTGATGGAGCGCGAACCAGCACACGACGGCCAGAACGGTGATCAGGCTCGACCCGACCGCGACGGCCGCCACGCGCCAGCGTGCCCGGCGTCGCTTGAGCTCCTCTTCAGCACTCTCACTGCCCACGGAAATCTCGACCTCGGGGATGTCCGCATCGAGCAGCTCAATCGCGTCTTCGTCACCGATCGGTCCGTCGCCGTCGCCGAGCTGCACCGACCCCGCAGCTGCTTCCGGCTGGTTGAGCTCGTCGGCGAACAGGGTCCGGAGAAATTTCGCCAGCTCAATCGCCGACGATGGGGCGCTCTGTTTGCGCGCGAAGTGCTCCAGGTCGAGCTGCAGCTCCTCGGCGGTGGAGTAGCGCTCGTCGGGATTTCGGCGGAGCGCCTTGTTGACGATGGCCTCGAGCTCGGGCGGGTAGCTGGCGCGCCGCGTCGCCGGCGAGGGCACGTCCTCGTTGACGATCTTGCTGAGGATCGCGAATTCATTTTCGCCGCGGAACGCACGCGTGCTGGTGGTCAGCTCGAACAGGAGAATGCCGATGGCGAACACATCGCTGCGTCGGTCGACCAGCTCTCCTTTGCACTGCTCAGGAGACATGTAGGAGATCTTGCCCTTGAGGCTGCCAGCGCGGGTTTCGGTCTGCCGGCTGCGCGCTTTGGCCACGCCGAAGTCGACGATCTTGACGCCGCCCTCGTAGGTCACGAGAATATTGGCCGGCGACACGTCGCGATGCACGACACCGAGCGGCTGTCCGTCGGAGCCGAGCTTTTCGTGGGCGTAGTGCAGACCGGCGCAGCAGCCCATCACCATGCTGATGGCGTGATTGAAGGGGATCAGCTCACCGCGCTTTTTACTGGCGCGCAGGATCTCGCGCAGGTCCTTGCCGCGCACGTACTCCATGGTGAAAAAGTAGCTGCGGCCGGCTCGGCCGATGTCGTAGACCTGCGCGATGTTCGGATGGTGCAGCGTGCCGGCGAGGCGCGCCTCGTCGAGAAACATGCGCACGAAGTCTTCGCTGGCGGCGAGCTGCGGCAAGATGCGCTTGAGGACGACGTTTTTTTCGAAGCCCTCGATGCCCTCGGCGCGCGACAAGAACAGCTCGGCCATGCCCCCAATCGCGAGCTTCCGCAAAAGAGTGTACTTGCCCAGCCGAACACCGGGTCCGAGCGCGCGATCCTGTAGAAGAGAAGCAGACATTGAGCGCCCGCCTCGATTGTATCATCGATGAACGGAAGTTCAACTAGGCGAAGTGCGCCTGCTCTAATGGGCACTCAGGCCAGGAGGTCGTAGAGCGCTCCTGCGTCGACCAGCTCGGCGTGTAAGGAGCCGAACTGGAGGACGTCGTCGCTCACCACCGGCTGCGGCTGGTCGGCGTTCAGTCGCTTGCCGTTGACGCGGGTGCCGTTTCCCGAGCGCAGATCGACGAGTGACCAGTGGATGCGACCGCCGGCTTGCTCGTCCGCAAGAAAATGGGCGTGCAGCTTGGACACCGATTCGTCGCGCAGCACCACGTCGCAGTTCCGCGCACGACCCACCGAGATACGATAGAGGTAGGGGTTGTTCTCGGCCTTGATCACCGGGACGATCTCGAGTGCGCAGCGCTTGGTCGCCTCGCTCTTGCCGCTGACGAGCTGCTGCCGGTCGCTGGCACTCAGATGAACGGAGGCGGTGGCAAAAGGCAGCGGCGCCGACGCCAGATTGGCGCGCAGCACCAGGAACAGGTGCGGGTTCCGCGCGATGAATCCATCGCGCCCGAGCCGGTGCGCTTGAGCGCTGATCTCCTCGGCGTCCATCCCGTGCCTCAGCCCCCGAAGTGCCCCATACGCGTTGCCCATCCTAGCAGATCGGTCCGGGCGATCCGCGCGATCTGTTCGATCTGTTTGATCGGTTCGGATTAAGGCAAAACCGGCGTCGGCTTGGGCGACGGTTTTGTGCTCTTCGTGGCGGAGGTTGTGCTCGTCGCGCTCGCCGGCCCGCACGGCGGCGCTAGGTACAGCGCGGTCCGCCATTCGGCGGCCGGATGAATGCCAGTGCCGTCGAGGGCGACATTGAAGTTGGTCGCCGAGGCGACCAGCAGCTCGGGCACATCCAGGTGATCATCGGCCATTGCAGTCGCGCCTTTGGGCTTGGGCGCGACCGAGTTGGCGAGGGCCAAGTACTGCGCGGCGGCGGTGGGATTGCGGCTCAAGGTGGCCTGTGCAGCCAGCATGCACGCGGCGCGCGCCCGGCTGGCGCTCGGCAAGAGCGCGCTCAAGCTCGGGGCGCTCTTGGCCAAAGGGATGCCCAGCGCGGTGTCGAATGCCGCACGCGTTGCTAAAATCGCACCGTTCTCGTCGAGCGAGAGCGCAAA
>JBBQIO010000638.1:0-3055 GCA_038325015.1 Polyangia bacterium | reverse complement strand
AGGTGGCGCTTGACCTCTTCGACGACTTTTTTCGGCGAAATCGGCTTCGACAGGTAGCCGTCGCAACCGGCCTCGCGGGCGCGATCCTCATCGCCGCGCATGGCGTGGGCGGTCAGGGCGATGATCGGGATCGAGCGTGTCCGCACATCCGCCTTGAGCCGACGCGTGCACTCCCAACCGTCGACCACGGGGATCGACAGATCCATCAAGATGAGATCTGGCGTGTCCTGCTTGGCGGCGTCGAGAGCCTCCTGACCGTCGACGGCTTCGACGACAGTGAAGCCGGCGTGCGTCAACATGCCGGCGAAGATTTTGCGGTTGTGTGGGTTGTCCTCGACCAACAGAACGGTGCGATGGAGCGACGGGGCGGCGGCTGTCACTTGGACCTCTCGGACAAAGGGGGCGTCGGCGCGGCCGGTGCCGCGGGCTGTGCTGGCGCCGGGGTGGTCGACGGGGGCGTCGAAGCAGTCGGGGAAGTCGGCGGGGTGCGCCCGATGGCGGCGCGCGGCAGCACCGCCGTCGGCAGCTGCGTCGACGACGTGGTCGCCGGGGGCGCTTTGGGTGCCGGATAGTCGGCCAGCGGCGAGCGCATCGTGGGGGGCACAGTGCGAGGTCGCTTGATGCCCGACTGCGGCAACGGCGTGCGCGCATCGGCCGGCAGCGTCAGCGTGAAGGTCGACCCCGAGCCGTATTTGCTCTCGACCTCCAGCGTGCCGCCGAGGAGAATCGCGAACTTTTTGGCGATTGCCAGCCCGAGCCCGGTGCCCTGAAACTTACGCGTCGACGAGCCGTCGACCTGACGGAACTCCTCGAAGATGAGCTGCTGATGCTCCGGCCGGATGCCCAGGCCCGTGTCGCGCACGACGATCACGCAGCCCTTGGAAAAGGTCGGCTTGACGTCGACCGTGACCGATCCCTGCTCGGTGAATTTGATCGCGTTGGAGACCAGGTTGGTCAAAATCTGCTTGAGCTTGGTCGCGTCTGTGGTCACGACGATGCGGTCGGGGCAGGTCGCGCTGGGCTCGTAGGGGCGCTCTTTGGCCAGGGCATGGGCTTCGGTGACCACGCCGTGGACCACGTCGTGAACCCCGACCTCGCTGATCTGCAGGTCGATCTTTCCCGATTCGACTTTGGCCAGGTCGAGGATGGTATTGATGAGCCCGAGCAGATTGCGACCGGATTCCAAGATCCCGTCTAGCGCTTCGCTCTGCTCGGCGCCAATCTCGCCGTACACGCCCTCGGCGATCAGCTCGGCGTAGCCCAAGATCGCGTTCAGCGGCGTGCGCAGCTCGTGCGAAACGTTGGCCAAGAATTCGCTCTTGAGGCGGTTCATCTGCTGCAACTGATCGCGCTGCGCGATGAGCGCGGTGTTGCGCTCGGTCAGCTCCTCGGTCATGTGGAAGAGCGCGGCGTAGGCGCGCGCGTTGGAGACCGCGATGCCCAGCGGACCGGCGGCTCGCGAGGCGAATTCGACCGCGGTTTCGGGCACGCGCTCGTCGATCAGCACTAGCGCGCCCTCGGGCTCGCCGCGAAACAGGACGGGAATCATCGCGCGATCCCACTCCAGGACCGGTTTGCCGGCGGCGATGATGTTGCGCGCAGGCATCGACCCGAAGGCCTTGGCATCGGCACCGCGCGCGGCCACGACGTGCAATTTGAAATCGGCCTCGTCGAGCGGCAAGAGCACCGCTGCCCCGCGCACGCCCGAGCCGGCCAAGAGTGATTCGAGCGCCTCTTCGAGGATTTTTCGCAGCTCCGGCTGCGCGCCCTCTTGGCCGTCGACAATCGGCGCGTTCAAGATGGCGTTGAACTCGGCCGAGCGCCGGATCTCCTCGGTGCGACGCGAGACCTCGGCCTCGAGGTTGTGATTGAGCGCGGCCAGCTTGGCCATGGTCTCGCGCAGCTCGATGGTCATGCGATTGAACGAATCGGCGAGCAGCCCGACCTCGTCTTTGGCTTTGACGGTGATGGTGATGTCGAGGTTTCCAGCACGAATCTGATCCGCGCTGCGGGCCAGCGCCAAGATCGGATCCGAGATGTAGCTGGCGATGAGGAGCGCCGCCAGGGCGCCCAGCACCAACAGGCCGACGGTGAGCCAGACGCCGGTGAAGAGCACCTCCTGGAGCTGCTCGCGCGCCGGGGTCAGCGACAGACCGACGCGCGCCAGGCCGACCACTTCGCGGCGGCCGGTCCCGCCGGGCTCCGACGACAACGCTGCCGCCGACGGCCGGACGCTGGTCACGATCGGAGTCCACAGGTCGTCATACCCGTCGGCCTGCAGACGCAACGGCGGCGCGTCGGGATTGCGCAACAGCCCGGTCAGTGCGGTCAAGGGCGGCATTCCCGGATTGACGATCTCCGGGTTGGAAATTCTTAAAATCTCTTTTCCTTGTGGATTATAAATACCAACCAAAACGACGTCTTCTTCGCGTGACGTCCGGCGGGCCGGGAGGTCCAAAAGTGCTGGGTCCTGCGCGTACGCGCCGAGCTCGGCCTGCGTCGCCAAGCTGGTCAACAAGGTGTGGGCGCGGCGGCCGCGATCTCGCTCGATGAACTTAACTTGGCGACTGTAATAAACCCCACCCGACAGCGCCGAGGTGACCAGCGACAGCGTGAGAATGTAAAAAAAGACCCGTCGCCGGAATCCGCGCTTGGGCTTTTTCGTGACGAGGAAGTCGTCCGTGGCGTCGAACGCGCTCATTCGAAAATAGCCCCCATTTTTTCCAGCGCCGCTGCGTCGACCCCGAGCCGTCGCGCCGCGTTGGCGTTGACGCTGATGCGCGCACCGCCGTAGAGGTCGATGTCGCCGGTCGCAACGCTGCGACCTTCGAGGATACGATTGGCGAGCTCGGCCGCCGCCCGGCCCGAGGCCCGAGCCGCGAAGTCGACCGCCACGAGCGCCCCCGAGTGAACCTGCTGCCGGCTCGCCGCCGCTACTGGCAAACCGCGTCGAAGCTGTACGCCGAGCGCGTATTGAAAGACCTGCGGCGTCACGACATCCGAGTCGGCGGGCAGCCAGATCGCCGATACATCCCCTTTGTCGACCAGCGCGCTC
>JBBQIO010000637.1:0-3059 GCA_038325015.1 Polyangia bacterium | reverse complement strand
GACGGTCAAGCAGATGATAGGCAACGGCAGCGCCATCAAGGGCGCGAAGGTGGTCGTGCTCGGGCTGACGTTCAAGGAAGACTGCGCCGACCTGCGCAACAGCAAGGTCGTGGACATCATCAACGAGCTGAAGTCGTATGGCGTCGAGGTGTTCGTGCACGACCCGCAGGCGGACGGCGCGGAGGCGCAGCACGAGTACGGCGTCGAGCTCACGGCGTGGGACGACCTGCCGCGCGCCGACGCGGTCGTGGCGGCCGTCGCGCATCGCCAATACCGGGCGCTGGAGCTGCCGCAGATCGCCGCGCGCCTGGCGCCCGGTGGCTGCTTCATCGACGTGAAGGCGGCATTCCCGCAGGCCGGGCTCGAATCGCACGGGCTGCGCGTCTGGCGTCTGTGATCGCCGGAGAGCGAAGATGAAAGTCCTCGTCACCGGCGCCGCCGGGTTCATCGGCATGCACGTGGTGCAGCGTCTCGTGGGGCGTGGCGACACGGTCGTGGGCATCGACAGCCTGAACGCCTACTACGACCCGTCGTTGAAGCAGGCGCGCCTCGCGCAACTCGCACCGCTGGACGGCTTTCGCTTCGAGCGGCTCGACATCGCGGACGGCGTGTCGCTGGACGCACTGTTTGCGACCGAGAAATTCGACGGCGTGGTGCATCTCGCCGCACAAGCGGGCGTGCGCCATTCCATCGACAACCCGCTGGCGTATGGCGAATCCAACCTGTCGGGCTTCCTGAATGTCCTCGAGGCCTGCCGCCATCATCCGGTCAAACACCTGGTCTACGCGAGCAGCTCCAGCGTCTATGGTGGCAACGCCAGGATGCCGTTCTCGGAGAGCGACAGCGTCGACCATCCCGTGAGTCTCTACGCCGCCACGAAGAAGGCCAACGAGCTGATGGCGCATACGTACAGCCACCTGTACGGGCTCCCGACGACGGGCCTGCGCTTCTTCACGGTCTACGGGCCGTGGGGGCGGCCCGACATGGCCTACTTCTCGTTCACGCGGGACATGCTCGACGGCACGCCGATTGCTGTCTTCAACGACGGCAAGATGATGCGCGACTTCACGTACATCGACGACATCGTCGACGGCGTGGTGGCCGTGCTAGACAAGCCCGCGACGCCCGATCCGGATTTCGAGCCCCTGGCTCCGAATCCCGGGACGTCGCGCGCGCCGTACCGGGTGTTCAACATCGGCAACCAGGACCCCGTGGCCCTGGGGGATTTCATCGCCACGATCGAGCGTGCGCTGGGTGTCGAGGCGATCAAGCAGTACAAGCCGATGCAGCCGGGTGACGTCGTCGCGACGCATGCGGATGTGTCGGCACTGGCGGCATGGACAGGGGTCTTTCCAAGGACTGCCCTGAGCGTGGGAATCGGCCGCTTCGTGGAATGGTTCAAGGGATACTACCGCCGCGCATGACACGGCGTGCAACGAGCGCCGCGCGACGACGCGAGCCAGAAGGAAACCAAATGATCCTCGTCACCGGCGGCGCCGGCTTCATCGGCAGCAATTTCGTCCTCGACTGGCTCGAGAACCACGACGAGCACGTCCTCAATCTCGACGCGCTCACCTACGCCGGCAACCTGGCCAACCTCGAACCGCTGCAGGGCGATCCGCGCCACGTGTTCCAGCACGGCGACATCGGCGATCGCAACCTGGTCGAGGCGATGCTGCGCAACCATCGTCCGCGCGCGATCGTCAACTTCGCGGCCGAGAGCCACGTCGATCGCTCCATCCTGGGGCCGGGCGCGTTCCTCAAGACCAACATCGATGGCACGTTCAACCTGCTCGAGGCAGCGCGCGGGTACCACGCCACGCTGGAGGGCGACGACCAGTCGTCGTTCCGCTTCCTGCACGTGAGCACCGACGAGGTCTACGGCTCGCTCACCGCCGACGCCGCGCCGTTCACCGAGTCGCATGCCTTCGAGCCCAACAGCCCCTACTCGGCGAGCAAGGCGGCGAGCGATCACCTCGTGCGCGCCTGGCATCACACTTACGGGCTGCCGGTGCTGACCACCAACTGCTCCAACAACTACGGCCCGCTGCACTTTCCCGAGAAGCTGATTCCGCTCGTGATCGTCAACGCGCTCGCCGGCAAGGCGCTGCCGGTCTACGGCGACGGGCTCAACGTGCGCGACTGGCTCTACGTGAAGGATCACTGCGCGGCGATCCGCACGGTGCTCGCCGGCGGTCGCGTGGGCGAGACCTACAACATCGGCGGCGAGAACGAGAAGACCAACATCGAGATCGTGCGCGGCATCTGTGCGTTGCTCGACGAGTTCCGGCCCGATCCCGCTGGCCCGCGCGAGCGTCTCATCACGTTCGTCAAGGATCGCCCCGGCCACGATCGCCGCTATGCGATCGATGCCGCCAAGCTCGCCACCGAACTCGGCTGGCGCCCGCGCGAGACGTTCGAGACCGGCCTGCGCAAGACGGTGCAGTGGTATCTCGCCAATGCCGAATGGGTGGCGGGCGTGCAGAGCGGGGCCTACCGCGAGTGGGTCACGCTGCAGTACGCGAAGCCGTGATGCGGATCCTGCTGTTCGGATGCAGCGGTCAGGTCGGCTGGGAACTGCAGCGCTCGCTGCAGGCCCTGGGCGAGGTTGTCGCGCTCGATTCCCGCAGCAGCGCATTTGCCGCCGATTTCTCGCGCCCCGAGGCGCTTGCGGCGACCGTCGCCGCGGTCGCTCCGGACGTGATCGTCAACGCCGCGGCGCACACCGCGGTCGACAAGGCGGAGTCGGAGCCGGCGCTGGCGCAGGCCGTCAACGGCGATGCGCCGGGCGTGCTGGCGCGCGCCGCCGCCGCCGCCGATGCCTGGCTCGTGCACTACAGCACCGACTACGTCTTCGACGGCAGCGGCGACCAGCCGCGCGACGAGACGGCGCCCACCGGTCCGCTATCGGTCTACGGGCGCACGAAGCTGGCCGGCGAGGAGCAGATCCGTGCCAGCGGCTGCAAGCACCTGATCCTGCGCACAAGCTGGGTCTATGCGGCACGCGGCGGTAATTTCGCGAAGACGATGCTGCGGCTCGCCGCGCAGAAGACCGAACT
>JBBQIO010000636.1:0-3065 GCA_038325015.1 Polyangia bacterium | reverse complement strand
CGTCGGCTGCGGCTTCTTGGGGGGGGCCGCGGACACGCGCGCCGCGGCGGTGATCAACTTGATCGGCTACTGGATTGTCGGCCTGCCGTGTGGCCTGGCGGGCTGCTTTCTTTTGCACCTGGGGCCGATCGCGGTCTGGTGGGGGCTGACACTCGGCCTGTTGATTGTCGCCGTCCTGCTGTCGGTGCGCATTCGCCGCCGGCTGTTTGTGCCGGTCTGAGTTACGATCGGGGCCGCAATGACCTCCAACTTTTACGACGTGGTGGTCATCGGTGCCGACATCGCGGCCTCGGTGGCAGGCGCGCTCTTATCGCGACGCGGATTTCGCGTACTGTGCGCCGGTATCCCCGTCGAGGAGCGCTACGCGCTCGGCCCCTACATGTTGCCGCACGCGCCGCTGGCCTTCGTCGGCTTGGAGAGCCCGGCGCTCCGCCGCGTCGTGAGCGAGCTCAATCTGGTACAGCTCCTGCGCCGCCGGCTCGAGCCGAACCGGCCGAGCTACCAGCTCCTGCTTCCCGATCAGCGACTCGACATCGGCGACAGTCTGACCCGGGAAGTGCAGCGCGAGCTGCCGGCCAGCGCCGCCGGCCTGGAGCCGCGACTGGCGGCGATGGCCGATCTGTCGAATGCCGTCGAGGCCATGCTGAGCGAGGACCTCGTTTTACCGCCCGATGGCTTTTGGGACCGCCGGGACGCGCAGCGCATCGCCACGCGTCTGGCCCTTCCCGGCCCGGATCGCGCGCGTTCGCTCGCCGAGGATCCGCTCGGCGCACTGAGCGAGCTGCCGGCGCTGATGGCCAGCGATCTGGCGTCGCCGGGCGTGATTCCGTGTGCGCGGCTCGGCGACCTCTATCGCCGCGGCACCTTTCGCGTCGACGGTGGACGGCGCGCGCTGCACGGCCTTTTGCAGGATCGCATACGCGCCCACTCCGGAGAGGTCCGTCCTGACCTCGTGCCCGAGCGCATCGACGTCGAACGCGGACGGGTCAAGGCGCTGCACTTCTTGGGGCAGAGCGCACCGGTGGGCTGCGATCATGTGATCGCCGGGCTCGACCCGCGCGCGCTCGCCGCGCTCTTGGCCGATGCGCCGCGCCGAGTGGCCGAAGCCGCTGCCGTGCCGCCGCGCCGCCATCGTTACCTGCTGTCGCTGGTGGCGCCGATCCACGCGCTTCCCGATGCGCTCAGCCGCATCGCGCTCTCGGTCGGCGACCTGGGCCAGCCGCTCGACGGCGCCAACCTCCTGGCGCTGCACGTCGCCGACGGCTACGGACAGCACGCGATCTTGTCGGTCGAAGCGCTGGCCACCGATCCATCGCCCGCGGCGCTGGCCACGCTGCGCTCGGAGATCTTGGCGCGCCTCAATCGTATCCTGCCCTTCGTCGCGCCCCACGTGCTCGTCGCCCACTCGCCGCATGACGGCATCGCGACGTCGCACCAGCACGGCGACGCGCCGCTCATCGCGCCGCCAGCCTACGCGATGGACGCACTCTACGACTTCGCCGAGGCGCCGCTGCTCGGCATCTGCGGCCTGCCCCACGCAACTGGCATCAAGAACCTGAGCTTCGCGTCGCGCCACGTGCTTCCGGGACTCGGGCTCGAAGGCGAGCTGCAAGCCGGCTGGACCGCCGCGCGGATGATCTCGTCCAAAGAGAAAAAGCGCGGCGTCGACGCGGTCACGCTCTCGCGCTGACCTCAGCCCCTTTTGGGCCTTACTTGCTGGCCAGCGCGCGTTTGATCTTCGAAACCAGGTCGTCGATGGTGAACGGCTTGGTCACGTAGAAGCGCGCACCGACGTTGATGCCGTCGATCATGCTGCGCGGATCGGTCTTGGCCGTCAAAAAGATCACCGGCACCCGCTGCGCGCCGCCATGGCTCTTGATCGCCCGGACGAATTCGATGCCGTCGAGATTCGGCATCATCACGTCGCACAGCACCAAGTCAGGATGCACCTGTTCGAGCTTCATCAGCCCGTCGAGGCCGTCCGACGCGATGGTCACCTGATAGCCCTGCGCGGTGAGCTGCTTGCGTAGCAGCGTTTGCACCGAGGGGTCGTCCTCGAGTACCAGAATGTGAACCGGATCGCTCATGACCCGGCCGGCGGGCCTGCGTCGAACGGCTTGGCCTCGTCGATCAAAAAGTGCGGGATCCCGTCCACCACCGGATAAAGGAGGTGACAGCTGGCGCACGTCAGACCCGCCGGATCTGCGGACAGCGCGACCTCGCCGCGGCACTTGGGGCAGCGGAGGATAGCCAAAAGCTCGGGCGAAAGGGACATCGGGTTCGGTGTAGCAAGCGGGCGGCGTCCTGTAAAGGCGGTGGCTCACAATGGACGACGCGCACGACGCTGGCGACCCGATTGGCCAGTAGCCGTCGACGACGCGCCGTGTTATAGGCAGCGACGATGAAACCGGTCATTTTCGCCTTCGTTTTCGCTGCCGGAATGGGTTTTTTCGCCTGGACGCTGCTGCGCTTTTACGCGTTCATGCGCGCCGGCCGCCCGGGTATCCCGTTCGACCGCATCCCATCGCGCATCGCCTCGGTGCTCATCTACTGGCTTGGGCAAAAGAAGGTCATGGAAAAGACCATGGATGCGCCCCAGCCCGGCTTCACCTCCAAGCACCACCTGTTCATCTTCTGGGGATTTCTCATCGTGACCGCCGGCACCGTCGAGCTCTGGCTCAACGGACTGACCGGCCTCGACCTGGCGACGCTCCTGCCCGCGGCGGTCTATGGGCCGCTGCGCTGGTCGATCGACGCCTTCAACTTGGTCATCTTGGTGATGATCGGGTTCGGCTTCTTCCGCCGGCTGGTGGTCAAGCCGCGGCTGATTCCGATGTCGCTCGACGCGGCGCTGATCCTGTCGGCGATCGCGCTCTTGATGGTGACGCACTTTTTGTTCAACGGCTTTCGCCTGGCGGCCGCCGGGCAGGTCGAATCGTTCTCGCCGCTGTCGTCGGTCGTGGCGTCTTGGTTTAGCGGCATCGATCATCGGACCGCGCGCCACCTGACCGAGGCCTTCTGGTGGACGCACATCATCCTCGGCTTGGCCTTCGTCAACTACGTCC
>JBBQIO010000635.1:0-3072 GCA_038325015.1 Polyangia bacterium | reverse complement strand
CGAGGCCGTGCACCGCGAGGTGGAAGAGCTCCGCCGGCAGCGCGCGGCCGGTGGCCTTTGCCTGCCGTGCGGCGTACTCGACGGAGACGACGATGTCGCCGAGCGGCCGTCGCCCCTCGGACGGCACATGGGGACCCTCGGCCTGCGCGAACGAGAGCACGTCGGTGGCGTGGTCCTCGTCGGCAAACCGGCGATTGAGCGCGCGCAGCTCGACGTCATCCGAGAGCGAGAGTACGAGCCCAGTCTTGGTCACGCCGGCTGCGGTCATGGCTCGTTCGACGTGCACGCGCAGCGTTCTGAGCTCGCGCGGCGTCACTCGCGCACCACGCCGGGCGAGCACGCTCAGGGGGCTCGACCGCTTCAGATGACCCGCTGCCAAACCTTGGCCTCGACGAACAGCGCGAACAGATCGGCGTCGCACTTGCCCGCCTTGACCTCGCTGCCGAGGATATCGAGCGCGCGATCGAGCGGCAGCGCGCGCTTGTAGGGTCGATCTTTGGCGGTCAGCGCGTCGAAGATGTCGGCGATGGTCATCATCCGTGTTTCGACGCGAATCTCGTTGCCCGATAGGCCGCGCGGATAGCCCGTACCGTCGAGCTTTTCGTGGTGCGCACCCGCGATGAGCGGAATCTTGCCCAGCGTTCGCCCCCACGGAATGTTCTCGAGAAAATTGTAGGTGTGGACGACGTGGCTCTCGATTTCCAGGCGCTCGCCCTCGGTCAACGAGCCGCGCGAGACGCTCAGCGCCACGACCTCCTCGGGCATGAGATAGGGCACCAGATTGCCGGTGCCGTCCTCGTACATCAAGCGCGCGATCTCGTGCAGTCGCCCGAAGCTGCCCTCGGTCAGGACGGTCGGCTCGTTGGCCGCGAGCACGACCTGGCGCGCATCGGCGAGCTGCGCCAGCTTGACGGCCAGCTCGAGCTCGAGCTCGCGCCATCGCACGGCGTACGATCCGCCGGCCTGCACCGCCGCGCACTTTTTCTTGAGCGATTCGGCCTCCAGCGACTTGGCGATGTAGTCGAAGCGCGCCAGCACCAGCTCGCGGCTCGGCTCGTACAGCTTTTTGGCTTTGACCAGCACCTGCTCGCGCACGCCGACCTTGCCAAAATCGTGGAGCAGCCCGGCGTATTCGATCTCTTTGAGATCGTCCGGCGAAAAACGGATGTCGCGAAAGCGGCCGGTCGACTGGCCATCGATGATCTGCGCCAGGCCGACGGTGAGCTGGGCGACGCGGTGCGAATGGCCCGAGGTGGTCGGATCGCGCTGCTCGATCGCGGTCACTGCCGCGTTGACGAATCCCTCGAACAGTCGGCGAATGTCTTCGTACAAAAGCGTGTTCTCCAGCGACACGCCGGCCTGTGCAGCCAGAGTCGACGATAGCTCCTCGGCCCGGACATCGAAGGGAATCACCTGTGAATCGAAGTCCTCATCGGTGCGCAGCGGCTGTCGCTCGGTGCCTGCCGCTGTCGGCCGCCGCTTGTTGATCAGCTGCACGACGCCAATCACTTCGTCGCGCTGGTTGATCATCGGCACGGTCAGCATCGAGCGGCCATGATAGCCGGTGCGCTGATCGAACTGCCGGTCGTGGCGAAAGCTCCAGGGATTTTTGCCAGGCTCCGACAGGGCGTACAGATCCGGAATGTTGATGATCTGACCCGAGGTCACCGCTCGACCGACGATCGATTTTTCATCGACCAACAGCGTGAACTCGCTGAAGTCGAGCTTGAGCGAGTCGTTCTGCGAGATCATGAACCTGAGCGTGCGCTCGCGTGGGTTGAGGCTGCGCCCCTCGACGATGTAGATGCTGCCGGCGTCGGCGCCGGTCAGCTGTCGGCTCTTTTCGAGAACCAATCCGAGCAGTGCGCGAATGTCGCGCTCCGACGACAAAGCCCGCGCGATCGAGATCACCGCTTCGAGCTCCTCGAGCGTTCGGCTGGCGCTGGCCGCGCCGGTGTCGACGGTCGAGGTCGGCGTCACGCGCTCACACGCCGATGAACAGGCGATTGCCGAAATTCCGCTCGAGCTTGGCGGAAAAGATCTTCTGCGCAGCGACGTCAATGTCGTAGGGCGTGCGATGGAACGTGAAGCGCCGCAGCTCGCTGTCGTAGATGGTGTAGCTGGCGCGATTGTCGTAGTCGCGCGGCTGCCCAACCGACCCGACGCTGATGATGTATTTCATGCCGGGCCGCAGATCGAATTCGTGCGCCACGACCTCGTGCACCTCTTTGGGCTCGAGCGCGAACGCCTTGCATAGATGCGAGTGACCGATGAACGTGACGTCGGCGAGCTTGTCAATTTCAGGCAGGCAGCGTGCCGCTTGCTCAGGCGCGAAGATGTAGTCGAACTCTTCGATGTTCACCGGCGAGCCGTGACAAAAACTGATGTGCCCCTCGCGCACCTCGTACGGCAGCTTGCGCAGCCATTCCATGTTGGTCGGCGTCAGGAGCTGCGCGTGGAGGTCGAGGGCTTGGCGGGCGGCGTCGTAGTAGTAGCTGTAGTCCATGCGCCCGGCGACCGCGGCGTCATGATTGCCGAGGATCGTGTGCATCGTTTTTTCGCGGATGAGGTCGCAGCACTCGTTGGGGCTGCCGCCGTACCCGACGGTGTCGCCGAGGCAGACCAAACGATCGACGCCGGCCGTCTCGAGCGCTTTGAGCACGACGGTCAGCGCTTCGAGGTTGGCGTGCGTGTCGGAGAAAATACCAAACTTCATCTGCGGCCAGTCTAGTCCGCGGGCCTGCACAAGTCACGGCCGATGGCCAGTATTCGACGGCGCACCAGCGCGGTCTGGGTGAGGGGTCAGGCCTCAGGCAGGAGCGAGTCGCCGGTGTCCATCTCTTCGAAGTCGCCGGCGTCGAGCTCGATCGAGCCCGTCCCGTCGGCGGCCGAAGCCGCTCGGCCCGTGTCGCCAGGCTCCGCTTCGTCGTCGCCCCGCAAGGAATCGTAGAAGCGGCGCGAAAAGCCGCGCACGACCGTGTGCTCGGCCGAGCCGCGGCGCAAAGCGGCGTCGGCCTGCTCGAGCTCACTGCGCAACTCCAGCGCCTGGGCACACGCCCGCCCCAGCCGGCC
>JBBQIO010000634.1:0-3072 GCA_038325015.1 Polyangia bacterium | reverse complement strand
ATGAACATGGGCAGCGACACCAGGTTGATGAGGCCCTGGACCGTCTGCGTGTTGCGCGCGCGCGACGCGCACAAAAGGCCGAGCCCGGCAAAGACCAGCGAGCCCAAGACCGCCAGCCCGACGAGCAAGATCAGCGAGCCGCGCAATGGCACGCCGAAGACCAGCCGGGCGAAGCCGAGCAGCACCGGCAGCTCGACCGCCAAAAACAGTCCGCGCGACAAGATGAACGACAGCAAAAAATGGGCGCGCCGCATCGGCGTCGCCACCAGCCGCTTGATCAGCTTTTGCGTGCGCAGCTCGACCAGGACGAAGCCGATGCCCCACAGGCCGCTCTGCATCAGCCCCATTCCCAGCATGCCCGGGATGAGAAAATCGATGTAGCGCGACCCTGGCTCCGACGAGATCACGTCCGTCGCCGGCACTCGATCGAGGCGGCCTGCGGCGCGCTCCAGCACGTCGTCGACCAAGAGTCGCGCGAGTCGAGCGTCGGGGCGGGTCGCATCGAAGCGATAGGCGCGCGGCGCCGGGACCACCAGCAGCGTGACGCGACCCGAGCGGAGTGCATAGTCGGCTTGGTCGACGCGCATCAGGACGGGGTGGGTGCTCTTGGCCGAGCCCAGCGCTGCCATCGCCGCCGCGGTTTCGCCGTCGCCGCCGTCGAGCACGCCGACTTCTACAGGCTGTGCGGGACGGTCGCGAAAGGCCACGCCGAGCGCCAGGCTGAGCAGCAGCGGAAAGCCGAACGACCAGAACAGCGCCCCTGGTTCGCGCAAAAAGCCGCGCCAGCGAGCCAGATTCAATTGCCACAGGGGACTCAGTCGTACGCTATTCACGGAGCTGCCTTCCTGTCAGATCGACAAAAACATCTTCGAGCGTGGCATGGCGCGTGGTCAGGCCCGCAAGCACATGCCGACCGCGCTCGAGGTGGGCGAGCAGCGCCGGCAACGTCACGTGGAGCTGATCGATGCCGAGGAGATAGCCGGTGGCGTGGCGACGCGCGGTGCGCACTCCGGCGATCTGGCCCAGCCCGTCGACGAAGGGCTGATCTTCAGCGGGAGGCTCGGCCAGCGTAAGCTCGATCACCTGCTCGCCGCCGAGGGTCGAGATCAGCTCGGACGGGCTGCCGAGCGCGATCAGCTTTCCGTGATCGATGACGCCGACCCGACTGCACAGCCGCTCGGCCTCGTCCATGTAGTGGGTGGTCAGAAGCACGGTGCCGCCACGGGCGCGAAACGCGAGCACCAGATCCCACAGCTGCCGGCGCGACTGTGGGTCGAGGCCGGTGGTCGGCTCGTCCAAAAACAGCAGCTCCGGGTCGCCAACCAGCGCACACGCAACCGCTAGCCGTTGCTTCTGTCCGCCGGAGAGATGCTCGTAGCGCGCGTTCGCTTTGTCGACTAGCGACACCATCTCCAAGACTTCGCCGAGCGGGCGCTGCCGCGGGTAAAACGAGCCGAACAGCTGCAGCGTCTCTTTGACGGTCAGCTTGTCGTGGAGGCGCGTCTCCTGCAGCGTAACGCCGAGGCGTTGCCGCAGCGCGTTCGGGTCGTCGCTCCAGCGCCGGCCGAGCACCACGACCTCGCCGGCGGTCGGCTCGAGCAGCCCTTCGAGGATTTCGACGGTGGTCGTCTTGCCGGCGCCGTTGGGGCCGAGCAGGCCGAAGCATTCACCGCGCGGCACCTCGAGATCGAGGCCGCGAACGGCGTGCACGTTGCCGTAGCGCTTCTCGAGGTGGTGACATTCGATGGCCGAGGTTGCCATGGCGGGGACGGATTCTAGAACCGATCGCGGCGAGCGGCGAGAGCTACGTGCGGGTCGCGCTCACCCTTTTTTTGCGTCGCGGGGCCGGGGCGGTCCGACGCTCGGCGGGGTCGGCCAGCTCGATGACGTAGTTGCGCCGCCGCTCGCGGTCGCGGCGCTCGCGCGCCAGGCGCTCCTGCAGCGCCTCGATGGTCCGCGGCCGAGGCCGCGCCCGGTCGGCGAGAAAGCCGCAGTTCTGGCAGGTCACGACACGGCTTTCGCCAAGCCGCGTCCAGCGCAGGACCAGCTTTCGCCGCTCCGAGCAGGCGACGCAGCGGGCGCCCCGCGGCAAGGCCGTGCCGCGCCAGGCCCGCAGGTAACACGCCCGGCATAGCCCCCGCCGCAGCGGACTGGAGGTGCTTCGACACTCACTGCAGCTCAGCTCGGAGGCGGACGGTTGCATCATGTTTACCTTCACTTGATCACGTCAGCGACACAAATTTTTGCGGGCCTGTGACGCGATTGGCGGGGTGATCTGCCCCGCCCCTCGCGCAACTGCGTGATCGCTGTGGCTGCAAAAGCGGCCCATGGCTTGCTCTACCAAAAGCATGACCCCCGCCTATGGCTGCGCTCCGAGAAGAATGATGACCAACACGTTCTTGCTCATGGGGGCCGCGGCGCTGCTCGGCGGGGCGTTTGCCTTCTTGCGGCCCTCGCTGATGAACGGCGAGTCACTGGCTCCATTTGACACTGGCGAGACAGGCGCCGGCGGCGCCCGGAGTCTCCCGGGCTTCTTCGTGACCGAGGGTGCGGGGCCGATCTGGACTCTCATCGAGGACGCCGATGGCGGGTTGCGCGCGCGCGCGATGCCAACGCTCGGCCTGAGCGGCCAGGAGCCATGGGGGCTGCGCGGCAATCCGTTCGGCCGAATGCTACCGCCCGCGCTGCTCGATCAGGACGAAGATCTGCCGCCGGCCGCGTTCGCCTGGCGTGCTGCCGAGGAGGGCCCCGCGAGCTCGGCGCTGCGCCTGTACATCGTCTACCCACAGCCGGTCTTGCCGCACGCTTTCGTCAATCGCGTTTGGGGCTGGATGCTCGGGGTCGGCGCGATGGCGCTGACGGCTCTGGCCCTCCTCGGGCTGCGCCGTTTGCGTCCGATCGGCAGCGGTCCGCCCGCCGCCCGACCGGCGCCGTTTTTGTTCGCGCTCAGCATCCTGGGGCCATTGGTTCCGCAGCTGGTGCTGCTCCACGGCGATTGTCAGCTGATACCATCGTTGCTGATGATCGCGGCCTCGGCAGGTATCGGCGCGGCCGGAGCTCTGCTCATCGGAC
>JBBQIO010000633.1:0-3073 GCA_038325015.1 Polyangia bacterium | reverse complement strand
CGACACCTACTACGATTTCGTTTGGCGGTTGGTGCGGCGCTTGGGCGTCGCTCCGGCGATGGTGGATGATGCAACCCAACAAGTTTTCATCGTCGCAGCGCGCAAAGTCGCTGAAATCGAGCCGACGCGCGAGCAGTCGTTTCTACATGGCGTCGCGATCCGCGTGGTCGCCGACGTGCGCGACGCCGTGCGTCGCCGCGGCACCGCGGAAGAGCTGGACGAGCGCGCGCCTGCGCCAGAGCTGGGCGCCGACGAGCTACTCGATCAGAAACGCGCCCGGCATTGGCTCGACCAAATCGTGCAGAGCATGGAGCTTGCTGAGCGCAGCGTCTTCGTGCTGTTCGAGCTCGAGGGCTTGACGATGGCCGAGATCGCCACGTTGGAAGGCCTCGCTCCGGGCACGGTGGCTTCACGGCTCAAGCGGGCCCGCGAAACCTTTGCTGCCAAAACAGCCCGGCTTCGCGCCCGGAGGCCGGCGTGACCGATCCGCGGCGTTTGGTCGAAGACGACGAGGTCGCACGCTTGCTGCTCGGCTCAGCGGCGGGTGACGTGCCCGGCGCTGAAGGGCGCGCCCGCGCGCGAAACGCCACGCTGGCCAGCGTTGGAGTTGGCGTCGGCGCTTCGGTCGGGCTGGTCGCCGGCTCGGCTCAGGGGGCGGGCAAAGCGGCGAGCGCGATTGCGCTCAAGTGGATCGTGATCGCGAGCGTCCCGGTCGCCCTGGCCACGGCCGGCTATTTGAAGGTGGCTCGCCGTGCCGCTACGCCAGCGACCGACGTCGCCGTCGCGGCTTCGTCTTCGCCGGCCCCGTCGCAGCAGCCGGCTTTGCCGCAGCCGGTTAGGGCGCCGCCCGCGGCCCCGCCGCCGGCTGAAGCAGCGCACCCCGTGGCCAAGCCAACCGAAAGCGCCGCGCACCCGGCGCCCGCGTCGCTGCAGAAAGAGATCACCGAGCTGGATGCCGCGCGCCATGCCCTTGCGCGCGGCGACGTTTCGGTGCTCGATCGCTACTTGGCAGAGCACCCGCGCGGCGCCCTGCGTGAGCAAGCCCTGTGGATGAAGATTTCGAGCCTGCGGCAGAGCGGTCGGCACGCGGAAGCGTCGGCGTTGGCCAAGCGTCTGCTGGCAGCGTTTCCGAACGGCGCGTTCGCGGCCAAAGCGCGCGCCTTGGCAACGCCGTGAAGCTTTGCTTCGGTGTCGCGTGCGGGCTCTTGCTCGGCGCGGCCGGTTGCGGCAACGACCTGTATTTCGGCCCCGCCACCGATTGCGCGGGCCATGCCGGGCCGGAGTCGGTGCGGGTCGGAACCTACTGTATCGACAGTACCGAGGTCAGCGTCGCCGACTACGCCGCGTTTCTTGCCGACGCACCGCCGCTTGCCCAGCAAGCCGACGACTGCAGCTGGAACCGACATCTCGAGCCGCAAGAATTTTCGTCCGAAGACTTGCTGCCGCCCGTGCCGGGTGTGCGCCGCAATTTCCCGGTCGATCACGTCGACTTTTGCGACGCCCGCGCCTACTGCGCGTGGGCTGGCAAGCGCCTGTGCGGCAAGCTCGGCGGCGGCGCGTTGCCGGAGGGCGCCGACCCGGCCGATAGCGAGTGGTTCAACGCCTGCTCGTCCGCGGGTGCGTTTCAGTACCCGTACGGCAACACCTTCGACGAATCGCCGTGCGCGGTCACGGGCGACTACCACGCCGTCGGCAGCCAGCCGAGCTGTGAGGGCGCGGTGCCGGGCGTCTTCGACCTGATCGGCAACGTCTGGGAATGGGAAGACTCCTGTGCCGGTGATGCCGCGAGCCCGGAAACGATGAACTGCTCGCGGCGCGGCGGGGCTGTGGCGACGGTCCCGAGCAGCTGGGACTGTGGCAATGCGGGCGCCAGCGCACGCCGGCAGCGCCAAGGCGACATGGGGATCCGCTGCTGCAGCGACGTCGTCGCGGGCTCGCCAAAATAGTTCGATCAAACACCGCATCGGGTCCCATGACTCGTTCAGGCACCGGCGTATCCCCGGGCCGCGGAGCCACCATGCTGCTGTCCCTGCGCGAGCCAACTCTCCGTTGGCTCGCTGTGTCGAGCTGCGTCCTGGGCGTTGGCTGTACTGGGAATCTGGTCGGCACCGCCGACGGCGGCCCGGGCGCGTCTGCGCTCGGTGGCGCCAGCGCGGCTGGTGGCATCGGCAGCGGTCCGGGCTCCGGCGGTGTGCTGGTTTCGCCGGCTGGCACCCAAGTTCCGGAAGGCGCTGGCTTGATGCCGCTGCGGCGCTTGGGCCAGCGCGAGCATGCGCGCACGGTAAGCGCGCTGTTTGGCGCCGGCGTTGTCAGCAACGTGGCGTTTCCAGACGACGCACGCGGCGCGTCCAGTTACGCGACGCCCACGGTCGTCGGAACCGTGGAGCGCGATCGGGTGGAGCAAGCTGCGGACGCGATCGCGACGCAGGTTGCGCCCCGGCTAACCTCGCTGGCGCCGTGCGCTGCTGGTGCGACTGAACGCGCGTGCGCCCAGACCTTCGTCACCGACTTTGGCAAGAAGGTATTTAGGCGGCCGTTGTTCGCCGCCGAAACGGACGCGCTGCTCGCGCTGTATGACAAGCTGCGCGCTCCACCGATCAGCGACAGCCACGTCGAGGCGCTGCAGACGTTGCTCTCAGCGCTCCTGCAGTCGCCGCAGTTTCTGTATCACTGGGAGCTCGGTCCGAGTGCGCCGCTGATCGAGGGCCAATTCTTGCGCCTGAATGGCTACGAAATTGCATCGCGACTGTCGTATTTCCTTTGGGCCAGCATGCCGGACGACGCGCTGTTCGCGGCGGCCGCGGCCGGCACGCTCGACACCGCAGTTGGCGTGCAAAAACAAGTCGAGCGCCTGCTGCTCGCTCCGGCGGCCGCGTACGCGTTCACCGACATGGTCGGTCAATGGATCAACATCGAGAAGCTGCCCGGACTGGGGGTGCAGCTCCATTGCAGCGGAGGACGTGATCGAAGCGGCCGTGTAGGTCCATCAGATCCATGTCGCACCATGTGGGTCCATTCGCGGGGGTCGATGTGCGCGCCGCGAGGAAAATCGTGCGGCTCCTGGTAGGCGGGA
>JBBQIO010000632.1:0-3075 GCA_038325015.1 Polyangia bacterium | reverse complement strand
CCGCTGGGAAGCGCGGGCCGCCTACCTATGGCAGCGCGCGACCGAGAGCCAGGCACGTCGCCGCTGAGCGCTCTTCACTTCGGCTTGGGCGCCCCGAGGACTTGCCGCCCGACCGCCTGGCTGAGTGTCTTGAGAGCCCGCTGATAGGCGCCGTGCGCGCCGGCCGCTTGGCGCTGCAGGTGATCGTAAAGCTCCTCTTGCGTGTTGATCGGCAAGCGGGTCACCAGCGACGGCAATGTCAGGGTAAGCTCGCGCGCGAAGCGCAATAGATCCTTCTCGCGGTAGCGGCCGCTGGGCACCGACGCGAGCAGCTCCACTGCACCGGTCGCTTGCTCGGCTAGGTTCTTGCGCAGCTGGTCGGTGCCGAAAATGCGCGCCGGATATTGCGGGTCGCCCAGGTCGAGATCGAGCACCATCTCGTCCATGCAGGACAGCGTCGCCTCCGACAGACGCAGCGTCAGGTCGAGCATATCGAGCAGCTCGCGCCCGCAGTCGACCTGCTCATCGAACGCCCGCACATACAGCTGCAGGATCTTGCCAACGGCATCCAACGCTGCGGTCGCCTGATTGATCCGCAGCGCCTGCGGCTCTTTGGAGTTGCGATAAAAGCCGAGATTTTGATCGGTGACCAGGCGCGCGAAGAGCGCGTCCGAGTCCCGGCCGATGCGGGGGAGCTGCGACCAGCCGTCTAGGGTACGCATGTCGAGCACCCGCGCGGCTCGGGCATAGTCATCGCCCGACCAGCGACGATTGATCGAGGGCATCGTCAGCCCCGGCGACGGCGATGGCGATGGCGGCGGCGTCGGCGAAGCCGCTTGGGTCGCGGCCGCGCCAGCGCCCAAGACGATCACTATTGCCAGCGCGCGCATCTCTACGTCAGCGACGCGACGTCGACCGCGTATAGACGATTGAACAGCGAGTGCCGCACCAGCATGTCGGCGTACGCAAAGATGTTGCCGCCGTGGACGCGCACCAGATCGAAGTTCGGCTCGATTGCCGCCAGCCCGTCGGCGACGAGATGGACCAACGACTGCATCGTCGGGATGCGCACCTCGGCGGCGGCGATCTTCACCAGCCGCGTGTGCAGCCGCTCCAGCACCGGCCGCACTGTCGGACGCAGGGCATCGAGCCTGGCCGGGCGAATCCAGCCGTGGATCATTCCGGCGAGGTTCTGCACGTCGGCCAACAGCGCCTCGGGCGCGAACGACGGCTCGACCAAGCCGACGAAGAGCGATTGCACGCGTCCCAGATCGCGCTGACCGCGGAACAGGAGCGACTCCAGCCGCACGTTGTTGTGGGCTAGACCGTGCTCGTGGAGCCGCGAGATGGTCAAGGCGACGATCAGCCCGAGGCCGAGCGCCTCCTCCAGCCCGAGCTGCTGCGACACCAGATCGCCGCCGAATCGCGCATCGTCGACATACTCGGAAAACAGCAGAAGCTGTCCCGCAGAGCGCTCGTGGAAGACTTTGTACAGCGTCGTCAGATAGCCCTGCCGCGCGCGCATCAAGATGGGATGGATGCGCCCCAGCCAGTTGGCCAAGAACTCGGGCGGCTGCGTCGCCGATTCGATCGCCGTGATGATCTTCGGGTAGAGATTTTCCTCGGGAAAATGGCCAGTAGACACGAGCTCGGGGTCGGGGCGCGCCAGATAGATGGCGTGGCCCTTGACCCGGCCGAGCGCCGCATCGATGAGGTAGCCGTGTCGGCCGATGGTGGCCTGCATGCGCTCGAACTCCGCGGCGCTGACCTCGGGATGGCGACGTCCGCCCGTCGGCGTGCCTCCGTCCTGCCCGGCCACCGCGTCGGTGTAGGCGAACTGCAGCGGCTTGCGCACCACCGAGTGGACCTCTTCGTACGGCAGCTGCGGCAGCACCTCTTCGACCGCAGCCAAGAGCTCGTGCGCGTCGGCGTAGCGCTGCTCGGGCTCGCGCTGCAGGCACTTTTGCACGATCGGGTAGAGCACTTCGGGCAGGTTGGGCGGAAAAATGATCTGGCTGGAATCGCGATGCGCGATGCCGTCCGCGATGCGGTAGAGCAGGCTGACCAGGTCGGGGACCTCGCCGTAGATCGACTGCTCGGTGAACAGCGCATAGAGCGCGGTCCCCGCCGAATAGGTGTCGATCGCCGGCGACACCTGCCCTTCGGCGAGCGCTTCGTCGAGCAGCTCCGGCCCGACCGAAAACTCCGGCGAGCCGACGATCCGTCCCTGGTAGTAGGCAGCGTAGCTGCGCTCCTCGGGCGACAGCAGCATCGGAATCACCGACAGATCGAAATCGAAAACCGCGGCGCCGCCCGCCCTCTCCAGAACGTTGTTAAGTGTAAAGTCACGATGCACAATCCCATGCTCGTGCAGCGCCGCCAGGCCGCGCAGGCCATCGACGAACAGCGCCAGCCGCGCGTGTGCCGACAGCGGCCGCTGATTGACCAGGGTCAGGATCGACGTGCCGGCCAGCGGCGACACCAGAATGTAGTTGTCGGCGATGGGCGCCATGAACAGCATCGGCAAGACATTGGGATGGTCGATGGCATGCAGCTCGACCAGCACACGGCTGAAGTGATCGAACCGGCGCTTGGCCTGGCGGTCCTCCTTGAGCAGCGCCAGGTACTCTTCGCGAAAAGTCTTGGCGACCAAGATTTCGGGTGGTGCTTCGGGGGCGTCGAGCGGTCGGCGCTCGACCCGCCACACACTGCCCATGCCGCCGTGACCGACGCGCCGGCCACTCGTAGTGTAGAGATGAGATCCATCAGTAAAATCGATCTCCGGCAGCTCGAGCGAGGCGCTCGTGAGCTCGGCCAAGGATCGCGGGGTACCCGTCATGAGGCAGTAGCGTATCAGCGGCACGGGGTCGGGTCGATTTTGCGAGCCGCACGGGGGCTGCGGCGCGGCGACTGGGCCGCTCGAAGGCGACGGGGTGCCCAGGGCGGCCACGGCGGTTGTTCGTTTGGCGGGCGCGGACAGATGTCGGCATAATCGGCGCGCATGCACGCCACGGACAGAACGCGGATCGGCTGGATCGGCGCCGGTGTGATGGGGCGCTCGATGTGTCGCCACCTACTCGACGCCGGCCATTCGGT
>JBBQIO010000631.1:0-3082 GCA_038325015.1 Polyangia bacterium | reverse complement strand
ACAGCCCCGGCTTGCCGCGCGTCATCGCGGTGTCGACAAAGCCCGGCTTGATGGTCACGACATTGACATTGTAGCGCGCGAGGCGATTGCGCAACGACTCCAGATAGCTTGTCAGAGCCGCCTTAGAAGTGCAGTAGGCCGGATTTCCGCGCCGGCCGCGCTCCCCGGCGATGCTCGAAATGCCGACAATGGTGCCGCTCTTTTGCGCCTCGAAACGCGCCCCGGCGAGGTTCATCCAGGCCATCGCGCCCAAGAGGTTGACCTCCACCATCTGTCGATCTTTGGCGAAGCTGTACTCGCCCTCGTCGATGGTCGGCATCACGCCGGCGGCGTAGACGACAAGGTCGAGCCCACCCAGCTGGGCGACGATGCGCTCGAAAAGCGGTGCCGTGGCATCGAAGTCGACCACGTCGTGGGTGTAAATCTGCGCCACGCCGCGATCCGCGGCAATCGCCTGCGCAACCCGCTCCAGCTCCGACTGCCGCCGCGCCACCAGTGCGACAGTCGCCCCCTCGGCGGCCAGCTGCTTGGCGATCGATTCGCCGATGCCGGAAGACGCGCCGACCACGATGGCGCGTCGAAATTCCAAGCTCATTCGTTGTCTCCCAGGAACCGACGAAGCGGCCCCGACTGCCATAGCACATGACGGAGGGGTGCTAAAACGGCAGGTCGAGGCGGACGATATGCGTGCTGCCCGTTGCGCTCGTTTGCAGCCGGGCGCCGAGCAGCGCCAGCAGTCCTGCGATGACCGGCGGAGCGGTGCCGGCGCGCTCACGTAGCGACAACGCGCTCGCCCGCAGGGTCGACGCCAACTCGATCCATATCCCTGGTGTAACGCCGGCGCCGACGGAGATTTGCGTCGCGTCCGGCGCAGCGTCGAGCAGCAAGTTGACAATCAGCTGGCTCAGATTCAATGGATCTCCGCGAAGCATCGTCGAGCCAGGCGGCGGTATGAGGCGCACCACAGTGCCTTTGAGCGCGAGCGCGTCCCGCGCCAGCTCCACGCCCACCGACAGTGCGCGACCCAACTCGTAGCGTCGGGTCAGTTCGGTGTGGGCCTCGCGAAACGCCCGCATGCGCTGGCCGAGCTGCTCGGCCGCAATCAGAGAGTCGCGCGCCGCCCCGGCCAACTCGGCGGTCGGCGGGACCTCGTTGGACGACAGCGATTCGACCAGCCAGGTCAGGTTGGCCTGCATCGACGCGACCGGATTGGTCAGCTCGTGTAGGAGCTCACGAACGCGCACCACCGGTAAAGACGGGCCTGTCGCGGCCGTGGCCACCTGGCCGGCCCGCAGACACGGGGTCCGAGGATGACGCTCGCGCGCGTAGCTGGACAGCGCCTCCGCCTCGGGATGGTCGGCATCGACCACGAGCACGACGACGCGGCCCCCGTCGAGCGCGTGCTCCGCGGCTCGGGCATCCGCGACGACCACCGCCACGAGATGCTGCCAACTGTGCAACGGGACCTCGCCGTCGGCACGCGCGCTCAAATAAAGAACGGTCTCGATGGCCACGCTCACGGCGCCGACCAGTCTGCGCGCGCTCCAGCGCTCAGGTCAATCCGCCTGTCGCGGCGCAGTTGTGAATTTGAGCTTCGCTCCTCCTTCGTCTATGTTGTCAGGGACACGTGAGCGCCGACGCGAAAACGGTCCTGATCGTGGACGACGACCTTGGGTATCGCAGCGCTCTGGAGCGCCTTTTTGTTGGCCGCGGCTACACCGTGGTCGCGGTGGCGACCGGTGCTTTGGCGCTGAGCTCCTGTCGCGCGCTTGCGGCGCCACCCTCGTGCGCGGTGGTCGACTTGCGGCTGCCGGATCAGTCGGGTCTGGAGCTGCTGGTCGAGCTGCGCTGTTTGGTGCCGACCATCCGCGTGATCATCACGTCGGGCTACGCGTCGATCGCCAACACGGTGACCGCCATGCGGTTGGGCGCGCTCAACTGTGTCCCCAAGACCGAATCGCTCGACAGCATCCTGCGCGGCTTCACTCCCAGCGACGACGCCAAGGCGGTTTACGACACGCCGTCCTTGGGCCAGGTCGAGTGGGAGCATATCCAGCGGGTGATGGCCGACTGCAAGCAGAATATTTCGGAGGCCGCACGGCAGCTCGGCCTGTCGCGCCGATCGCTGCAGCGGAAGCTACAGAAACGCCGTCCCGCTCACTAAACAGAGAACGCATGAATGCGGAGACAAATGGAGACGTTCCTGTTTATCCCGGTGCTCGATTGCGTTGACCTAGCGAGGGCGAGAATGACGAGACGAATCGCGAGCGCGCCCTTCGCTCCCGACCGAGCCGTACCGTCGGTACGGCGACCGAGTGAAGTGAGGACGTAAGCCGCGAGGCGGCCGTCAGGCTCGACCGCAGCGGTCAACGCAATCGAGCACCGGGATAGTCATTTTTACGAGGCGTGCCGCCTCGCCCCACCGGCGAAGCCGTCGGGGCCCCACACCTGCCTCAACGCGCCGACTTCGGCGCGACGCGGCCTTTGGCCGCTCAACTTGGATCGCGCTCTGGCGGGTCTCTGTTTAATCGCCGATCGCAGGTGTCTTATGAGTACTGGGCCTGATCCTCGCGGACAGTTTGGTTATGCGATCAACGACGGGTAAGGGTTCGCGCTTGTCGGTTGCCGCGTGGGCGTGAGCCGCGCACGTGCTTCATTTAATAGTTACTTCGAAGCGATGGGAAAGCCCGTCAGATTCCGCCAAGAGGCGCGTTGTTCCTGGTCCACCGGACAAGCTGACGACTGCCGCTCCGTTCTTGTCGCTGAGCGAGGTCGCTGCGCTCAACTTCGCCGTTCCGTGCTCAATTTTCCAGTGCACCACAGCGCCGACAACCGAATTCCCATGAGCGTCCTCGAGTGAGAGCCGGACTAGTAATGGCTGGCCGGGGTGGCCAGCCGGAATGGGCTGAGCTTCCGTCAGCTTGGACAGAGGACCGGGACTGGCCAGCGCCGTGAAATGTAGCTGCGTCAAAGGAGCACTCTTGAGATCGACCGCCAAGCTCTGCCCACCGGCACGGGGCCCCAGCTTCCATTGTACACGAGCCACACCACCCTCGTCGGCAGAAGCGCTGGTTGGCTCCAC
>JBBQIO010000630.1:0-3088 GCA_038325015.1 Polyangia bacterium | reverse complement strand
AGCTGCAGGCGCTGGCGCCGACCGTCGCCAAGCAAAAGGCCGCTGTTCTCGCGGAGCGCGTGCGCCTCATTAATCCGCAGGCCGAGGCGGTGCCGCTGCCGCTCTTTTACGGCGCGCCGACCAGCGAGCAGCTGTTGGGGCTGCGCCCCGATTTCGTCGTCGATGCGATCGACAACGTGACCGCCAAGTGCCACCTCTTGGCGACGTGCAAAGCGCGCGGCATTCCGATCGTCTCGGCGATGGGCTCGGCCGGGCGCATCGACCCGACGCGCATCCGCATCGTCGATCTGGCCGACACCACCGTCGACGGCTTGGCCGACACGGTGCGTCGCACGCTGCGCAAGAAGTACGATTTTCCGCTCAGCGGTCCATTCGGCATCCCAGCCGTCTATTCGCCCGAGCCGGCCGCCCAACCGCTCGACCTCCACTACGATGGCGGCGACGGCTTTCGCTGCGTCTGCCCGGGCGGCAAGAACGAATTTCACTCGTGCGAAGAGCGGCGGGTCATCTACGGCACCGCCGGCTTCGTGACCGGCGCGTTCGGCCTGAGCTGCGCCAGCGTCGTCGTCCGGAGCCTGTCCGGCGTGTAGACTGGAGCCGTGGCGCGCACGATTCTTCACGTCGATCTCGACGCTTTTTTTGCATCGGTCGAGCAGCGCGACGATCCCAGCTTGCGGGGACGGCCGGTCATCGTCGGGGGCCACTCGCGGCGCGGCGTCGTGTGCGCGGCGTCGTACGAAGTGCGGCCGTTCGGCGTGCGCAGCGCGATGTCGATGGTCGAGGCGCTGTCGCGCTGTCCCGACGCCGTCGTCCTGACGCCGCGCATGAGCCACTACGCCGAGGTTTCGCGCGAGTTCTTCGACGTCCTTGGCCACTGGTCGCCGCTGGTCGAAGGGCTGTCGCTCGACGAGGCGTTCCTCGATGTCAGCGGCGAAGAGCGGCTGTTCGGCGATGGTGTCGCCATCGCACGCGGCATCAAAGCCGAGGTGCGCGAGCGGCTGCAGCTGGTTGCGTCGGTGGGTGTGGCCTCGTGCAAATTCGCGGCGAAAATCGCGTCGGATCTGGGCAAGCCCGACGGCCTGTTGACTGTCCCCGAGGATGTCGCCGGATTTTTGGCGCCGCTGCCGGTCGGGCGGCTGTGGGGCGTTGGGCGCGTGACCGAAGGCGCTCTGGCTCGGCTCGGGCTGCGCACCATCGGCGATGTTGCGCGCACCGATGAATCCGTGTTGCGTCCGACGGTCGGTGCCGAGGTTGCGCGCCATTTGTCGGCGCTCGCGCGTGGGCACGACACGCGGCCAGTGGTCTCGGATCGCGCGCCGGTGTCGGTCGGCGCCGAGGAGACCTTCGACCGCGATCTGCACTCGACCACTGCGCTTTTGCCGCAGCTTCTGACCCAAGCCGATCGCGCGTGCGCGCGGCTGCGCCGCCAGGGATTGCGGGCACGCGTCGTGACCGTCAAGGTCAAATATGCCGACCATCGCTCGGTGACCCGTCGTCGCACGCTGCCGGCGCCACTCACCGATCAGCGCGAAATCGGCCGTATCGCGGTGCTGCTCCTCGACGAGGTGCCCGAGATCGAGCGCCGCGGCGTGCGACTGATTGGCGTCAGCTTGGGCGGTCTGGTCGACGGAAACGAGCCGGCAGGCAAGAGCGCGCCAACGCAGCTTTCGCTCGGCGTCGATCTGCCAGCAGCGGCGGCCGAGTCAGCTCCGCTCGACGTGGCGCGCTCAGAAACACTCGGCCGTGTGCTCGACACCATCGCCGATCGCTTCGGCGGTGGCGCCATCCGACGCGCGATCACCATGCCGGAGAGCACGGCCGAGGACGACTCGCAATGATCGTGCGTTTGCGCAAACGCGTCGGCACCGGCTTGGTCGATGGCTTCCTGCGCGGGCTTTCGCGCGCCGGGATGCTCCATCCGGAGATGAGGGCCACGCAGCGCGCCGTCGAGGTCCTGCGCGACATCGCCTATGTCGACGACGGCACCGCCGAGCATCGACTCGACGTTTACCGCCCGCGCGCGCCCACGGTCGATGGCAGCTTGCGGCCGTGTGTATTGTACGTGCACGGCGGCGGCTTTCGGATCCTGTCCAAAGATACGCACTGGGTGATGGGGTACAGCTTCGCGCGCCGCGGCTATACGGTCTTCAACATCAATTATCGGCTGTCGCCGGCGCATCGCTTTCCCGACGGTCTGACCGACGCGGCGCAGGCGCTCCTGTGGCTCGGGCAAAACGCGGCGCGCTTCGGCGCTGACCCGGCTCGGCTGGTGTTGGCGGGCGAGTCGGCGGGCGCCAATTTGGTGACCTCGTTGGCGCTGTGCCTGTCCTATCGGCGCTCCGAGCCGTGGGCACGGGCGCTCTACGACTCGGGTCTGCGCGCCGCGGCGCTCCTGCCGGCGTGCGGCATCTTGCAGGTGAGCGACGTCGAGCGCTTCATGCGGCGCAAAAAGATACCGGCCTTTGTTGCCGATCGCATGGCCATCGTGCGCGACGACTACTTGGGTACGCCGGGCAGTGCGGATGCGCTTGCTCCATCCGGCGGCGCGCTCGATCTCGCCGACCCGCTGCTCGTGCTCGAACGCGGGATCCCGCCGACTCGTCCACTGCCTCCCTGCCTGGCGATCTGCGGCACCTCGGATCCGCTGCTCGACGATACGCGGCGGCTCGACGTCGCCTATCGCGCACTTGCCGCTCCGATCGAAATCGGCGTCTATCCCGGCCAGCTGCACGCTTTTCATGCGCTATTCTTTCGCAATGCAGCAAAGCGCGCCTGGCAGCAGACCTTCGACTTTCTCGACCGCTACCTTTAAGCCAACGCGCGTCGCCAGCCGCCCAGATCGCGCTCCAACCAGCGCGCCACCGACAGCGTAAGCGCATCGTTGCCACGGCGCGCGATGATCTGCACCGCCACCGGTAGCCCCTCGTGAAAGCCGACCGGCACCACGGTCGCCGGCAGCTCGAGCACGTTGAATACGCAGGAGGAGACGCAATCGAACGGACGCAGCATGGCCACGCCATGCTTGGGCGCGACGCTCAGGTAGGGCACGTGCAGGAGCACTCCGTCATCGCCCAGCTCGGCTTCGACC
>JBBQIO010000629.1:0-3095 GCA_038325015.1 Polyangia bacterium | reverse complement strand
CGACCGCGGCACGCGAGCGCCCGAAAACATGCGTCTCTCTTAGCACGACCGACGCGTCGTGGCGCCCACCCCAATCCGTATTCATCCCACTTCAACCTCGCGTTTGACGAGAGCGTCGTCGCGACTTAGCTTCTGCAGCTTCATGGCCCTCCTCCGAGATCTGTCGACGCGAACGCGCATTCGTCTGACCGGCCAAGACCGCGTGCGCTTTTTGCACGGCATGATCACCAACGACGTCCAGAAGCTCACGGCGGGGCAGGGGTGCTACGCCGCCATGCTGACGCCCAAAGGCAAGATGCAGACCGACGCCGTGGTCTACTGCGATCCCGACGCGCTCGAGCTCGAAATGGAGCCCGAGGTGCGTGAGCGCATCCTTCAGACGCTCGGTAAGCACCTCATTTTGGACGAGGTCGAGCTCGTCGATCTGACCGGGCAAGAGCCGGCGTGGGCGCTGTATGGCGATGACGCGGAATCGATCGTGCGCGGGTTGGGCTTCGACGCGTTGCCCGCGGCGCCCTATCACCACATCGTCAAAGACGGCAGGCGCGTGGCGCGTACCGACGAGCTTACGCTGCCCGGATTTCACGTCTTCGGAATGGCGCCCCCGGCTGGCGAAAACATCGTGCCGCTCGATGGGGCCGAGTTCGAGGAGCTGCGCATCGAGGCCGGAACGCCGCGCTATGGCGCCGACATGGGCGAAGACCGGTTGCCGCTCGAAGCCGGCCTGGCCGAGCGCGCAATCAGCTTCGACAAAGGGTGCTATCTCGGCCAAGAGGTCATCGCGCGCGCGACGAATCTGGGCCACATTCACAGGAAGCTGGTCGGTCTGTGGGTCGACGGGGTCGAGCCGGTGCGGGCCGGCGCCAAGCTGGGCACGGCGACCAAGCCCGAGGCGGGGGTGGTCACATCGTCGGTGCGCTCACGCCGGCTCGGCCGTGTACTTGCGCTCGGCTACCTTCATCAAAGCGCCTGGGCCGAGGGGACCGAAGTCGCGATCCGCGACCGGGAGGGCGCACCGCGCGTTGCCCACGTCGCAAGTCTGCCGTTTAAGTCATTGACAGGGCTGACGTAACGCGGCAAGTCTACCGTCCCTACGAAAACATCGTCTGAAGGAGCATGATCCATGGGTCTCGGAGACAACCGTCGCTCGCCCAAGATGCGGCGCAAGATCAGTCAGCGTAAGTTCAAAGAGCGCATCGCTCGTCGTCGCGTCGCCGCGGCGCAAGAGCGCAGCTCGCACAAAGCAGCCCCCGCAAAACCCGCTAAAAAGTCCAAGTAGCTAGTCTAAGGCTTTTTCCGTCGCGGCCAGCCTCAGCGGCAGCCGAACGACGAAGGTCGTGCCGCGCCCGGGCTCGGTGCGGTAGCTGATCGATCCCTGGTGCTCGTCGACGATCTTCTTGACGATGGCCAGGCCGAGGCCGGTCCCTCCCGCCTTGCCCTCGGTGGCGAACGGCAAAAACAAACTCCCCTGCACCGCCTCGGGGATGCCCTGTCCGGTGTCGCTCACCGACAGGATCAGCGACTCGGCATCGCTGCCGACCATGATCGTGAGCGTGCCGTGGCCATCCATGGATTCGACCGCGTTGCGCGCCAGGTTGTGCACCAGGCGGAACATCTTGATCTCGTCGAACACCGCGACGCCTGTGTACTGTAAATCCACGACCAGCTTGACGTCGCGTCCGGCCAGCTCGCGCTCGAGCTGCGCGGTCACCTCGGCGACGAACTTTTGCACGTAGGTACGGCGCAACAGTAGGTTCGACTCGCCGCGCGCGAACGCCAGAACCTCGCGCGTCATCGACGCCATCAGATCGAACTGCTTCAAGATCAGCTGGGTATAGCTCTCGCGCTGCTCGGGATCGTCGGCCAGACTCATCAGCTGCGCGTAGCCCGAGGCGATGGTCATCGGCGTCTTGAAATCGTGGAGCATGCCCGACAGCATCTGGCCGATCGACGCCAGCCGATCTGAGCGCAGGCGCTCTTCGCGTGCCTCGGCAATGACGATCGCCTTGGCGGCCTGTCCGGCGATGAGCAGCAGAAGTTTTTGATCGCCGACGTCGAAATCACCGTCCCGCTTATTGATCAGCTCGAAGGCGCCGAGCGCCTGATTGGGGCCATCGTCGTCGTGGTCGCCATAGCTGCTCGATCCGTGCAAAAGGGGCACGGCCAAAAGATTGCGCGCCGAGACGCCGAGCTCGGTCGCCAGAGCGCCTTGATGGCGCGGGTCGTGCTGCGGATCGTTGACCAGCGCCGGCTGGCGGTGCTCGGCCACCCAGCCGATCACTCCGGTGCCGGCGTCGAGCCGCATGCGCCGTAGCCGGTCCGCGGCGGCGCCATAGGTCGTGCGAAACAGCAACGTCCCCGAGCCGCGCTCGCGCAGAACGATCGATCCGGCCTCGACATCGAGCAGCAAGATCGCGCGCCCGAGGAGCCGGTCCAAGAGCTCGTCGAGGTCGAGGGCTTGCGCGGTCTCGCGCTCGATCTCGACCAGCAGATCGAGCTCGGCGATGCGCTGCTCGAGCTCGCCGCGCACCTTTTCCAACGCCGCGTTCTTGTCGACGACCGCGGAGTAGAGCTTGGAGTTCTCGATGTGAACGCCGGCATAGGCCGCGACCGTCGCGAGCAGCGCCTCATCGTCGGCGTCGAACGGAGAGCCGCGCTTGTTGAGGAGCTGTACTACCCCGATGGTCTGGCCCAGATGGTCGGGCATCGGCGCGCACAGCACCGAGCGCGTGCGAAAGCCGGTCTTTTCGTCGACGTCGCGGAAAAAGCGCGGATCTCCGTAGGCGTCGGCCAGATTGAGGACCTGGCCGGTCTGTCCGACCCAGCCTGCGATCCCTTCGCCCATGGCCAATCGGATCGGTTCGATCGGACCGCCCTCGACGATGCTCGAGACCACCGTCCGGCGATCGTCGTCGACCAGGAAAATGGTCGCGCGCTCGGCATCGAGCAGATCGGTGACTTTGCCCAGGAGCGTCAAGAGCAGGCGGTCGAGCTGCAGCGTCGCGCCAAGGACGCGGCCGAGCTCGCGCAGCGCTTGGAGCTTGCGCCGTTCGAGGGTCAGCGACTGCCGCTCCTCGGCCGACAGAGGCAGCCGC
>JBBQIO010000628.1:0-3101 GCA_038325015.1 Polyangia bacterium | reverse complement strand
AGCTCGCGCAGCGTCTCCCAGATGCTCAGAAACAAAATACGAAATAAGACTCCAATATGAATAAAAAAGAAAAACAGCAAATCTTGATAACGCAGTAGTTCGCGCGGTGCATCGCCGAGCGTCGATAATGTCAGCGTCGCGCGGTCGGCCTCGGCGGCGAACATGTTGCAATAGCCGGTGCCGTGTCGAAGGATGCCGCCGTGCTTCGAGGCGCGGCGCGCGTTGGCCTCGAGCTCGGCACACACCGCCGAGGATTTCGAGATGCGCAGCGCACCCAGCGCGCGATCGAACCAGCGAAACCCAGGCAGCTCGTCGTTGACGCCATAAAACATCGATAGCTGCGACGCCGGCGTGGTCGCCGGCAGTCCGACGCGCACCCGCGACAGACGCCAGCTGCGGCGACGAACCAACCGCCACATGAACGGCGTATAGCGGCGGCTCAGTGCGTTCTTGAGCACGTAGTAGCCGAGGCCGTCGATCTGCAGCGCGATGAAGCCGCGCCGTTCGAGCGGATAGTCGCTCGGTGCCAGGCCGAGTCGTCCGACCATCCAGGCCCAGCGCCGGCGCGGTCGGCGTGCTCTTTTTGATGGACGTTTCTGTATCATCTTGACTTACAAAGTGCGCCTGGTTACGACGGAGCTGTGCTGCTCGAAAGCGAATCGACCGAAGATCGTCGGAACGAGCCGCGCACCGATACTGCGTTCTTGGCCGTCGAGCTTCGCGCCACTCGATTTTACTACAGAATGGTGCGCAACATCAGCGCCAGCGGCTTCCTTTTCGCCTGGCACGCGCCCTCGGAAAACCCGGCTCCCTTGATCGGCCATTCGATCGTGATGGAGTTTCCGCTGCCCGGCTCGCCGTCCCCGATTCGCATCGTGGGGCGCGTCGTGTACGCCCACAGCGAGCGTGGAGTGGGAGTGCGCATCGAAGAGGTCGAGCGCGATCAATATGCCAAGCTGATCGCGGTCCCGCCGCCCGCTCGCCCGTAAAGGTCGACCGACCTACAGGATGTTCGCCGCGAGCTCGGCCAGTGGTGAGCGCTCGCCCTTCATCAAGGTCACGTGGCCGGCGATGGGCTGGCCTTTGAAGCGCTCGACCACCGTCGTCAATCCGTTGTTCGACGCGTCGACGTAGGGATTGTCGATCTGATACGGGTCGCCGGTCAGGATGATCTTGGTGTTCTCGCCGACGCGCGTGATGATTGTTTTGACCTCGTGTGGCGTCAGGTTCTGCGCCTCGTCGACGATCATGAACTGGTTGGGAATCGAGCGGCCGCGAATGTAGGTCAACGGCTCGATCTCGATGTAGCCGAGGTCGATCAGCTCCTGATGCGAGCGCCCCTCCTTTTTCTCCGCCTTGGAGAAGCCCAGGAGCAGCTCGATGTTGTCGTAGATGGGCTGCATCCACGGATTGAGCTTCTCCTCGATGTCGCCGGGCAAAAAGCCGATGTCTTTGCCGAGCGGAAAGATCGGCCGCGAAACGAGCAGCTTTTGATACACGCCCTCTTCGACGCATTTTTGCAGGCCCGCGGCGATCGCCAGCAGCGTCTTACCGGTACCCGCTTTGCCGACCAAGGTGACCAGCTTGATGTCGTCGTTAAGCAGGAGATCGAGCGCGAAGTGCTGCTCCTTGTTGCGCGGTCGAATGCCCCACACGCCCTCGCGGAGCTTCTTGATTTGCGTGACTTTTTGCGTCGGGCCGTCGTACCGGCCGAGCGCGCTGTGCGACGGATTTTTGCGGTCCTTGACCAGCAGATACTGGTTGGCGTGAAAGCCGTTCTTGTCGAGCGGCATGGTGCCCGAAGCGTAAAACTCGTCGACCTTGGCGCCCTCGACATCGACCTCGCCGTTGCCCGAGTACAGCTCTTCGACGTCGATGCTCTCGGCCAGATATTCCTCGGCTGAGAGGCCGAGCGCGTCGGCGCGAATGCGCAGGTTGACATCCTTGGTGACCAGGACGGTGGGGATGTCTTTGTCGCGGTCGCGCACTTCGAGCGCCACGCCCAGAATCAAGTTGTCGACCAGCGTCTGCGGCCGCGCCGCTTCGGGCAGCGGGCGCGTCTTCATCTCGACGCGCAGCTGACCGCCGCCTTCGAGCGTCACGCCGGCCGAGAGCGACCCGCCCTTGCTGCGAAACTCGTCGAGCCGG
The DNA here is from genome assembly GCA_038325015.1 of Polyangia bacterium. GTDB lineage: Bacteria > Myxococcota_A > Polyangia > Palsa-1104 > Palsa-1104 > JBBQIO01. The sequence goes on along the minus strand of JBBQIO010000628.1, from coordinate 953 downwards.
CGCGCCACTTCACGCGCGTTGCGGCCGAGCTCGGAGAGGTCCTTTTTGAAGTTGTCGATCTCCTCGAGGACGTAGATCGGAATGATGACCGTGTTGTCCGAGAAGTTGAAGATCGCATGGGGGTCGTGCAGAAGGACGTTCGTGTCGAGCACGTAGTTCTTTTTCATGGACCCCCGGCGTAACACGGAAACGGCCCCTCCGTCATCGGCCAGTGAGTCAGGTCGATTCCGGCGTCCACAGCGGCTCGGATTCGCCTCGCTCTTTGACGTTCCATCGGCCGAGCACATACAGCGCGTCGGACAGCCGGTTCAGATAGCGGATCGATTCGCCATCCACTTCGTCGGTGTGCGACAGCTTGACCACCAGCCGTTCGGCCCGTCGGCACACCGTGCGCGCCAGATGTAGATAGGACGAGACCCAACCTCCGCCGGGCAGAGTGAAGCTGTGCAGCGGCGGCAGATGCTCGTTGAGTGTGTCGATGTCGCGCTCCAGCGCGTCGACGTGTGCACTGGTAATGCGCGGCTGATTGGGGTGCAGATCCGCGGGCAGTGTGGACAAGAGCGAGCCCAAGTTGAACAGCTCGTTCTGGACCCGGTTTAAGAGCGCATCGATCGTGACGCGCGCCGATTCCGGGCCGGCCTCGCTGCGATTGGCAGTCCGGCACAGGCCAACGACCGCGTTGAGCTCGTCGACCGTGCCATAGGCCTCGATGCGCCCCGAGTCCTTGTCGACGAAGCGGCCCCCGACGAGCGCGGTCTGCCCACGGTCGCCGGCCTTTGTGTAGATCTTGCTCAAATAGACGGACATGGCTCGGTTATACGCCGCTGTCGGTCTGCTTCAAGGCCGGCCGCGACATGGTACCTTCGCTGCGCGATCAAACTCGTAGCGATTCAATTAAAGGGGGAAAGCATGGCGACTTGGCTGGTCGAGATCGACGACGTACGGGCGAGACG
>JBBQIO010000627.1:0-3102 GCA_038325015.1 Polyangia bacterium | reverse complement strand
GAGGAGGTGCTCGTAGTCATTGGCGACGATCAGGCGTACTGCGCTGCCCAGCCGGCCCTGCAGGACCTCGGCGAAGTGGCGCGCACCATCGAGCAGCTGAGCCTCCCAGTGGCCGCGGCTGACGCCGAAGCGAACGGTGCGATCGCGGCTCACGGCTTCGATGGTATTGCGCAGCTGACCCGACCGTCAACGCGGATGGGCGTGCGGGGCAGGGGATGCGCGCTTATCATGACCGCATGAGACCAATCCTAGCTTTTGTGACTTGCTTGGCCGCAGGGTGCGGCATTGCCGACTTCAACGTGACGCAGGACATCCCGGCGCAGACCATTGCCGGCAGCCCGCTCGGCGGGCTCCTGCCCAGCTTCCTCAACGCGCCGCTAACGGTGACCATCGAACAGGACATCAAAGCCAAAGACACCGGGCCGATCGACTCGGTATCGCTGTCCAGCATGAAGCTGGTGATCTCGACGCCGGGCGCCGATTGGAGCTTCGTGCAGTCGGTGGCGGTGAACATCGCGTCGACCAAAAGCGGCACGACGCTGGCCAGCGTCAACATCGCCAACGTCGCCAATCCGGGCGCGGTCACGACCATGAAATTCACACCGGTGTCGGGGGTGAATTTGATCCCGTACATCAACGAGGGGGCGCAGCTGACCGCCAACGCCACCGGCATGCAGCCGCCGCAAGACGTGACCTATTCAGGCAACGCGGTCTTCCGCGTCCATCCGTTTTAGCGGCCGGCGGAGCGCGGCGGGACGGTATCATTGCCGGGCAGCCGCAAGCAGGGAGCCTTGACGCGATGATGCGAGAATCCGACACCGACGCTCAGCGGGTCGAGCCGTCCATGGGTTGGTCGCAATCGTCGGTACGCTCGGCGCATGGTTCATCTATTTTCTCATCTGGCTGTTCGGGCGGACACGACGCACGAGCGACATCGCCTGGCTCATCGGTCCGCTCGGGGGCGACGTGATCGGCGATGCGCCCTATCGCGACGTTGCCGCCGCCGAGGGACTGACCGTCGAGAGTCACCGCGCGCGGCATGGTCAGCGAGATCATCTCACTCAAAGCGGCCCGACGGCAGCGTGCGCTACACCGGTTGGTTTCGCACGCTGGCGGGCAGTCGCAACGTGCTCTACACCGGTTTTTACATGACCCAGACGGCACCATTGGCACCCTCGCCGTGCGTCAAAGTGGTGTTCCGATGCCGCGCGGCAACGCGACGGTGGTGCTCCGTCCGGCGCTCGACCCCGACGGCTCGCTGATCTTGGATTCGAGCGGTCGCCGCTTCGGTGACTCCGGATTTTACCGCGTGCAGGCGCGCTCAGGCGGTGGCACATCAGGTCCCTCAGGGAGCGTTTTTTCGTCTACGTCGACGCCGAAGGTGTACTGCGCTACGACCATTCGGTGTCCTTTTTGGGCCTGCCGGTGCTGCGCCTCCACTACAAGATCGTTCGCCATGTACAAGGGCCCGGCGTCCACGACGCTCAGCGAACGATGAGCAGCGCTTTCATCGAGGGGTGAAACGTGCAGCGATAGGGAAACTCGCCGGCGCGCTTCGCAACATAGCTCCAGCTTGCATCATCGGCGATGCTGCCGGAGTCGAAGGTCGCCGAGGTCACCGAGTGCGGAACGATGTCTTCGTTCGTCCAGGTCACCCGATCGCCCGGGCGGACGACCAGGCGGGCAGGCACGAACTGCATGCCGCGCATCGCGACGCGATGGGTCTCGGGTGGGGCGGCACCGCCGGATAGCGTCAGCAGCACCACCGCCCCAAGGACGACTCGCTGCACCGCCGGCTACTGCTTTTTCTGCAAGGCGGCCTGCAGGGATTTGGCGTGGCCGAGGTGCGCGTCGATCGCCGGCCGCACCTTGACGATCAGCGCTTTGAGCTCGGCGTTCTTGGCGTTCGGGATCAGCACCTTGTCGATCGCGTCGAGGACGGCCTGGTGATAGGTCACTTCATTGTCGACGTAGGCCTGATCGAACGCCGCGCCCTTGAGCTTCTTCAGGTTTGCGAGGTTGGTGTCGCCGCCGGCCTTGAGGCCGCGGCTGGTGTCGTTCTCCTCGGGCTTGACCCCCAGTTTGGTGACCAGGTCGGACGCGCTCTTGTTGACCGCGGTGTGGTCGGTAATCATGAGCTCGGCGAATTTTTTTACCTCCGCGCTCTTGCTCCTCCCTTTGGCCAGCTTCGCGGCGTCGATATCGACGGAGTTGGCGGTGACGACGATCGCGGCGATCTGCGGATCGGTCGGGCCGGCGTCGGCAGACGCGTTGACGGAGGCAACGAAGAGGGACAGGCCGCACAGGGTACCGGTCAACATACGAGCAGACTTGGACATGGTGATTTCCTCGCGAGCAAGAAAAAGGGACTGGGGTGGGTGCTGCGGATTAGATGGAGCGGGCGCCGATCGGTGACAGAAAAAGTGATCAGCGCAGGTCACCGAGCCGCGCGAGCACAGTCGCCACGACGCGGTCGCAGCGTGGTGCGCGAAACGAAAACGCCTCGGTCACGGAGCTGTGCATCGCCTGCATCAGCTCCTTTTGCAAAAGATCCTTGGCGCGGTGCAGGCGTGTCTTGACCACCTCCTCGGTGACCGAGAGCACCTCGGCGGAGTCGCGGGTGTCCAAACCCTCGATCTCGCGCAGCATGAACACCGTCCGGTAGATCTCGGGCAGCTTATCGACGCTGCGCTCGAGCAAGGCCCTGAGCTCTTGATCGGACGTCTGCTCCTCGGGACTCTTCGACTGAATCTCGATGAGCTCGCTTTCCATGCTCACGGCAACGAGGGCGGGTTGCCGGCGGCGCAGGCGGCCGCACGCTTCGTTGACCGCGATCTTGGTCAGCCAGGTCGAAAGCTTTGCGGCGGCATTGAACTGCGCCAGGTGCACGAAGGCCGATAGATACGCCTGCTGCATCACGTCTTCGACTTCCGCATCGTCGCGCAAGATGGCGCGCACCGCGCGGTAGATGCGCTGGTTGTGCCGTCTCATGATGATTTCGAACAGCGCCGGCTCGCCGTCGAGCACGCGCTGAGCTACCGCGTTGTCGTCGAGGGCCAGGTTGGCGCTGGCGCGACGGGCCTCGCTTCGGTCGTCGATCAT
>JBBQIO010000626.1:0-3109 GCA_038325015.1 Polyangia bacterium | reverse complement strand
GACGGCCTCGCCCGAGACGTCGATCAGCTGCCCGATGCGGCGATCCGATAGGCCGAGCATTTTGCTGCGCCGCAGCAAAGAAACGTCCAACAGGTCGACCGAGCCGGGCGCCATCCGGGCCAGCGACTCTTCGTGCGCGACGATCAATTGGATCTGCGTCAGGAACCACGGGTCGATCTTGGTGATCGCATGCACCGCCTCGACGGTCATCCCGAGGCGCAACCCTTCGGCCACCTCGAAGATGCGCTCGGCGGTCGGGGTCGCCATGCGGCGCGCCAGATCGTCGACGCTGAGCTCGACCTCGCCGGCAATCGCGCCGAAGCCGATGCGGCCGATCTCCAAAGAGCGGATCGCTTTGCCCAGCGCCTCGGCGAAGCTGCGCCCCATGGCCATGGCCTCGCCCACCGACTTCATCTGCGTGGTCAGCGTTGCGTCCGCGCCCGGGTATTTTTCGAACGCGAAGCGCGGCATCTTGACCACCACGTAGTCGATGCTCGGCTCGAACGACGCCGGGTACCACGCCTGGTCCGTCGCGCCTCGTCCGTCGCGCTTGCCGATCGTTCGATCCGGGCTGGTGATGTCGTTGGGGATCTCGTCGAGCGTGTAGCCGACCGCCAGCTTGGCCGCGATCTTGGCGATCGGAAAGCCGGTCGCCTTGGAGGCCAGCGCCGAGCTGCGCGACACGCGCGGATTCATCTCGACGACGACCATCCGTCCGTCCGCGGGATTGACCGCAAACTGCACATTGGAGCCGCCCGTCTCGACGCCGATCTCGCGGATAATCGCAACCGCCGCGTCGCGCATGCGCTGGTACTCTTTGTCGGTCAAGGTCAGCGCCGGCGCCACCGTGATCGAGTCGCCCGTGTGCACGCCCATCGGGTCGATGTTTTCGATCGAGCAGATGATGACCACGTTGTCGGCCCGGTCGCGCATCACCTCGAGCTCGTACTCTTTCCAGCCGAGCACCGATTCCTCGACGAGAACCTCGCCGCGCGGCGATTGCGCCAGCGCCCACTGCACGCGCTCGTCGAACTCGTCCGAGTTGTACACGATGCCGCCGCCCATGCCGCCGAGCGTAAACGACGGGCGCAGCACGGTGGGAAAGCCGAAGCCGCGCTGAATCTCGCGCGCCTCAGCCAGCGAACGCGCATAGCCCGAGCGCGGCACCAAGAGCCCGATGGCGTGCATCGCTTTTTTGAAAAGTTCTCGATCTTCCGCTTTTTCGATCGCCGCTCGATTCGCACCGATCAGCGTGACCGAATATTTTGCCAGGATTCCCGCGTCGTCGAGCGCGAGCGCTAAATTCAGCGCCGTCTGTCCGCCCAGCGTCGGCAAGAGCGCGTCCGGCCGCTCGCGCTCAATGACCCGCTCCAAACTGGCCACGGTCAAGGGCTCGACGTAGGTGCGGTTGGCCAGCTCGGCGTCGGTCATGATGGTCGCCGGATTGGAGTTGACCAGCACGACCTCGTAGCCCTCTTGCCGGAGCGCGCGCACGCCTTGCGTTCCGGAATAGTCGAACTCGCACGCCTGACCGATGACGATCGGTCCCGAGCCGATGATCAGGATCTTGTGCAGGTCGGCGCGGCGCGGCACGGCTTTTGTCCTCGGCGAGTTACTTGGAGTTACTTGGAGTTACTTGGAGTTATTTGGAGTTATTTGGTGTTACTTGGAGTTATTTGGTGATGCGCTTGATCTTGCTCTGGCCGTCGAGCCGGGCGCCGGGCAAGAGGTCGCCGAGCAGCTTTTCCACGGTCCCGGCGAAGCCCTTGACGTCCCAGCCCAGGTCGGCAAAACCGTCGACGATACGGCGCTTGATGCGGCGCGATTCCTCTTTGGGCGAGGTCAAGACGGCGAGCAGCGCATCCTTGGCGCCGGGTACCTCGGCGTCGCTCGAACGGGTGCGATGGCGGAACAGCGCCTCGGCGGTGGCGAAGCGCACGGTCTCGTCCATGTCTTCGAGATAGGGCAAGAGCGCGCTTCCGGTGCGCGGATCGTGCGAGTCGCCCAGATAGTCGACCAGCTGAATTTTTTTGGCCGGGTCGCGCGTGTAGTTGTTGTCGTTGCGCTGACACAGATCCTCGAGGATCGGCCATTGCTGCTCGAGCGAGGCCACGTCGCCCAGAAGCTTGAGGCCCCAGGCGATCGAATCGGCGTTGCGCAGGTGGCGCGTAAGCTCAGGCAAAAGGCGGTCCTTGAGCTCGACGAGCTCGGAAAAGACCCACTCCTTTTCCTGTTCGTCTTCGATCGTCTTGTCGTAGCGAATGGTGAAGCGACCGAGCAGCCCGAGCACCGCTTCGCTGAACTCTTCGGCTGACGAATCCTCGTCGCTGGCGATGTCACGCAGCGCCTCGAGCGAGACGAAGCGATCGGCGCTCTGCGAATCCTTGTTCTTGGCACGCAGCACGTGCTTCTTGAGCGCGCGATCCGAGCGCCCGCTCGACGAAAAGAGGTCCATCAGGCCCATGGCAGCCCTATAGCACATAGCCCGGGCTTAGGGCCGAGACGCGAGGCCAAACAGGCGGGGAAGCGTACTTTTGGCTACCATGGTGAAATGAGCGAGCCCCCACAGCCGCCACAGCCACCGTCCGGCGACGTCCGCCAGCATCCGCGCGTTGCGGTCGACGCGTTCGTGCGCGTCTTCGACAGCCGCCGGCAGGACGGTCGCGCCGGCGATCAGCGCGAGTTCGTCCTGCGCACGCGCGACCTCTCGGAGGGCGGCCTTTTCTTGTTCACGCGCGCCTGGCGGCTCTATCCGTTCGAGCTCGGCACGCCGCTCGACATCGTCCTTTACGACTTCGATCAGACCGTGTCGCTGCGCGCGGTGGTGGCGCGCATCGTCGAGGAGAGCTCGCCCGAGGCGGCGTCGTTTCCGGTCGGCTTCGGCATTCGCATCGTCGAGATCGACTCGGTCAATCGCGCCCGGTTGCAGTCGCTGATTGGCCGTCTGACGCGCGGCGAACCGGTGTATTGAGCATTCTCTTTTTGCTGAATCGGACAATCGACGCGCACCGGCGGAACTGCGTACCTCGACGCGCGCGTCGGATGAATCCGGCGAGCCGAAGCTCGACGGCGATCTACGAAGTATCGTCCCCTGTCAGCTCTACGAGCT
>JBBQIO010000625.1:0-3113 GCA_038325015.1 Polyangia bacterium | reverse complement strand
CGTTCTTGACCGGCACATTATCGGTGTGCCCCTCGACCGTGACGTCAAGCGGCTTTCGCGCCAGCCGCTCGGCCACCAGATCGAGCGCAGCCTTGCCGCCAGGGCGCAGCTCCGCCGATCCCGACTCGAAGAAGCCGGCTTCGGCCAGGCTCACCACCACGCCCTTGGGCTCGACGCGGATGTGCACGCGACCTTTGAGCTGCGGCAGCTCGGCCAAGGAGCGCAGATCGGTCGCAATCTCCGCCAGGCGCAACTTGAAATCCGGCGCGGGCGTCGTCCCGTCGCCGTCGAGCGGCAGCTCCACGACGGTGGGCGGCCCGGATCGCGCTTGCGGACTCTTGGCTGCAATCACCGTGCGGGCGCCCTCGACATTGAGCGCGCTGCGCATCGACGAGACGAGCTTGCCGGCCTTTTTGGGATCGGGGTTGGAGATCGCATAGAGAGTCGTAAAGAAGGCGAACAGCAAGGTAATGAAGTCGGCGTACGAGACCAGCCAACGCTCGTGGTTGACGTGCTCTTCGACGCGACGTTTGCGCGCCATCTTCCGCTACACCGCGCGCAACATGCGTGCGTGTTGGCGCGCATCGTCGGCGCTTGCGCCGCGAACACGATCGGCGACGTACACCGAAAGGCGACGCTCGATGAGCCGCGGATTTTCACCGTCGGCCAGCGCGACGGCGCCCTCGACGATCAGCTCCATCAGCACAATGCGCTCGCGATGGCGCGCCTTGAGCTTGCCGGCCATCGGCAAGAACAGCAGGTTCGCCGTGCCAACTCCATAGACCGTCGCGACGAACGCGGTTGCGATGCCGCCGCCGAGCTTCGACGGGTCTGAGAGATTTTCCATGACATGAATGAGGCCCAGCACCGCGCCCAAGATCCCGACGGTGGGCGCATAGCCGCCACACGCTTCGAGCACCTTGTGCGGCCCTTCGCCCACTTCCTCCGTGCGCGACACTTCGAGTTCCAGCGCGGCGCGCAACGCCCGCCCATCGGTACCGTCGACCGCCAGCTCGACAGCACGGCGCAAAAACGGATCGGCGATGTCACTGGCATCGTCGTCGAGCGAGACTAAACCCTCACGGCGCGCCTTTTCCGCCAGCTTCATAATCATCGCAACGGTGGCCGCGGTGTCGATCTTGTGCGGCAAGAAAATCTGCTTGAGGGCGCGCCATGTAGTGATGAGAACCTTGGCCGGAAACTGCAGCACAACCGCGCCCAGCGTGCCGCCCAGGACGATGATCGCTGCGGTCGGCTGCAGGATCGCCGACACGTGCCCGCCTTCGAGCAGATCGCCGCCGATGATCGCGCCAAACGCGATGACGATACCGATCAACGTCGCAGTATCCACGTTACGTCTCCTTGGGGCGCGGAAATCCCCGCTGGTACAGCGTCGCTTGCTCGATCAGCTCATCGACCGATTCGCGCACATGCAGCTTCTCGCCATTGAGCAGCGTCACCAGCGTGTCGGGGTCCGACTCGACGTACGCGACGACATCGCAGTTGATGACAATGGGGGCTCGATTGAGGCGGGTCAGGCGCAACATGACCACTAGAGAATCGGCAAGTTTTCCCGAACTTGAGGGCCTCTGACGTTCGTCAAAAAATCGGGGTCGCTCGCGTCATTAAGATGACGTTTGCCGGCGACGCGACCGCGAAATTCCGCGCCGACCCTTACGATTTTGTTGGCGCGACCGCTGCAATAGGTCCGCCCATGGAAAAGAAAACGGTCGACACCGCCCTGGTCCATCGCATCGCCGGAGCTCTCCTTCGCCACATGCCGGCGCATGTCGATCGCGACGAGCTGATCTCGCTCGGCTACATGGGCCTGGTCGAAGCGCAGGCGCGCTTCGATCCGGATCGCGGTGTGCCGTTCTCGGCGTTCGCCGCTGGCCGTATCCGCGGCGCCATGCTCGACTGGCTCCGTCAGCTCGACCCCGTTTCGCGCGACGAGCGGGCTCGGCTGCGGGCGACCGGCGAGCAGGCTTCGGTCCGGCTGGTCGACTTCGCACACGCCGACAATCGCCCGGCGCCGGGGCCGCTGGTCGTCGACGAGCTGCTCGATCATGAGCGTCGTCAGCTTTTGTGGCGCGCGCTCGGTCGTCTGTCCGCTCGCCATCGTCAAGTCGTCCAGCGTTACTTCTTCGATGAAGTCCCGCTGCGCACCATCGGCGAGGAGCTCGGTGTGACCGAGTCTCGCGTCTGCCAAATCGTCGGTGAAATCGTCGCTCGCCTGCGCACCATGCTGGCCGACGAATCGACCGAGAACGTCGCGGAGGTGGCCTGATGTCAAGCCAACGCGCCCCAGAAAATCAACGCGGGACAGAAAACGACCGTCAGCAAAAGCGCGTGTCGCTGGCGGTCGACGTGACCATGGCCAGCGACCACAATTTTTACACCGGTCTGGCCAACAATATCAGCGAAGGCGGCATCTTCGTCGCCACCTACATGCCGCCACCCGTCGGTGAGATCGTCGAGATCTTCGTCGAGCTGGGGCTGCAGCAGTCACGCGCCACCTTCGTCATCAAAGGGCAGGTACAGTGGATTCGCTTCGCCGATGCTGCGTCGGATGGGCTGCCGCCCGGCTGCGGCTTGAAGTTCGTCGCGCTGCCCAAAGCGGCGCTGGCTGTAATTCGAGACTTCGTCCGTCAGCGTGAAACCATCTTTTACGACAGTGTCGCGTGAGCAGCCGCGCACTCATTGTCGAGGATGACGAGCTGGTGCGCCGCACTCTGGTGCGCGCCCTCGGCAGTGATGGCCACACCGTGGAATCGGTCGGCGACGGTTTTAGCGCGCTGGCGCTCGTCGAGCGCAGCACCTTCGACGTGGTGATCAGCGATCTCAGCATGCCCGGGCTCGATGGCTTGTCGCTCTTGGCCCGGCTGCGGTCGCGCGATCCCGACCTCCCCGTGATCCTCATGACCGGCATGCCGGCCGTCGAAACCGCCGCGCAGGCCGTCGAGCTGCACGCCGCGCGCTACCTGGTGAAGCCGGTCGCGCACAGTGAATTTCGCGAGGCCGTGACCCAGGCGATCGCGGCCGGTCGCGTCGCCCGCGCCGCCCACTCCTCGGCCCCAGATCCGACGCTGACCAGCGCGTTCGAAGAGTCGCTG
>JBBQIO010000624.1:0-3116 GCA_038325015.1 Polyangia bacterium | reverse complement strand
GGTGATCTCGGATGCGCTGCAGCTCGAGAATCTCGACTACAACGAATTCACCGCGACGATCGACGACATCACGCTCGCCGTCGCCTCACACCACGGACGGTTGGCCAAGTTCCGGGAGGCAGCCTGATGGGCATTTTTTCGCGGCTCGGCACTCTCATCAAGTCGAACATCAATGACTTGATCAGCAAGGCGGAGGATCCCGAGAAGATGCTTTCTCAGATCCTGACCGACATGAAGAATCAGCTCGTCGAGGCCAAGAAGCAGGTGGCCGTGGCGATCGGCGACGAGAAGCGCCTGAAGAAGCAGTGGGACGAGCAGGGCGCGCAGGCCAAGGAGTGGGAGCGCAAGGCCATGATGGCCGTCCACGCGGGCGACGACAATCTGGCGCGCGAGGCGCTGTCGCGGCAAAAAGAGCACGAGAATTTGTCGACGCAATTCGAGCAGCAGTGGCACCTGCAAAAAGATGCCGTCGACAAGCTTAAAGAGCAGCTGCGCACGCTCAACAACAAAATCGAGGAGGCCAAGCGCAAGAAGAACATCTTGGTCGCGCGGGCCAAGCGGGCCGAGGCGCAGCGCACGATTCAGTCGACGATGGCCGGCCTGTCCGACACCAGCGCGTTCGACACCTTCGACCGTATGTCAGAGAAGGTCGATGCGCTCGAAGCGGAGGCCGAGGCGTCGGTCGAGCTGGCCGGCGAGATGACCGGCGACACGCTCAACTCGAAGTTCGCGGCGCTGGAAAATCGCGGCGGGGCGGACATGGCGCTCGCCGAGCTGAAGGCCAAGATGGGGCTCGGGCCGGCGACGACGCCGCAAAAGTCGCTGCCGCAGAAAAAAGAGGGCGAAGCAGAGAGCCCCCATTCGCTGCCGGCCAAAAGCGGAACCGACGAAAGCTAAACAAAAGCGGCTTGCCGATCAGCGGTCTATCGCCCCGGGTCTCTGTTGTTCCCTCGGGCAGATTCTCCGCCACCCCACAGCTCCTCGTCCCGCCGTGCGCTGTTGGGTTGCCTGGCAGCCGTAACGCCAATATGTCCCGAGTACACACGAACGCCCCACCACAACGATGACCGTCGGGCAAACCATCGGCGCTGCGGCTAGCGACGGCGTGCGGCCCATCCTGTGCAGTTCCCGCGGCTATGAACAAACCTGAGCCCCAGACGATGCGCCAGACCTACGCGACGCGCGAAGCGCTGATCGAGCTCCTCTCCGACGAAGAGAACGCACGAGTGAGCTCGCGGGAAGCGTTACCTCAGCTCGAGCCCGGCGACGAATATGTCGATCTCGAAAACCCCAGCCAGGGAGTCTTCACGATGCGGGCTGGAGCCGTGTTGAAGATGGGCCACATCCTTCCCCGCAGCGTTGTGCAAACCGACACCTGGGAGAAAATCCAAGCGCTGGTCGGTGCTGGTAAAGAATCCTAGTCGATCAAAGCGCGCCTCAGCTTCGGCGCGCGCCAAATCCAGTAGGAGCTGAACGGCAAGCTGGAGCCACCGAGCTCGGGCCGACGCCGCCCGCTCCGACGGGAAAGGAGGTCTGTCGGCGTACATCCCTTGATCCAACTAAAACCCTTACGCGACATATACGAAGGAGCACAATGACAAAGCCTAATTGGTTATTAATCGGCGGTATCGCGGCCATTGCAAGCGGCTGCGGCGGATCGAGCAAGCCATCGGTCACTCCCACACTCAACATCACGTCGCCCGCCACGGGCAGCACCGTGACGATGAATGCTCAGCTGACGTCGCCAGTGGTTTTCGCGACGGAGAATTTCACGCTCAAGGCGGCGGGGACCCCAGGCTGCGGGGTGGGCTGCGGACATGTGCAGCTGCTCATCGACGGCGCTCTGTGCACACCGGCGGGCGCTAGTTGGAACAACATCGGCGCGACGAGCCCGATCGACGCGCGCTTCGGCGCTTGCGGCAATCCGGTGGGCTCGCACCAGATCTCCCTCGAGCTTCACAACAACGACAATAGCCCGCTACTCAACGCGAGCGGCTCGGTGATTTCGTCGTCGGTGAACGTCACCACGATTGCGGCCAGCTCCGGAGTTCCGACCATCACGCTCACCTCCCCGGCGGATGGCGCCACGGTGACGCTGGGTACGGATGTGAATAAGAGCGTTCCGGTCACCTTCACCACTCAGAACTTCACCCTGGCGGCGGTAGGCACGCCAGGCTGTGGCACCGGTTGCGGACACGTGGATATTCTCATCGACGGCAGCGCGTGCGACGCCGCGTCCCAATCCTTCAACGCGCAGGCATCGGCCAGCCCAGCCAACGCGCTCTTCGGTCTCTGCGGCACGGCCACGGGCAGCCACAAGCTGACGTTGCAGCTGCACAACACCGACGACAGCCTCGTGCAAAATGCGGCAGCCGCGACGGCGACGATCACGACGCAGTAGCCAAAAGCATCGACCGCAGCAACCACGATCGCAAGGTACCGCCGCCGACCTCCCCTCCCCATCCATCCCTTCGGCCAATCGTCTCCACCGTTCCACGGATTCGGCACCGCCGTAGCCACCACGCAACCCGAGCGCCGCGCGGCTACGAAAGCTCACGGTCGACGTGGCGGCTCAAGTACGCGGTCCACGCCGGATCGGCTACGCCGCGCTGGCTGCCGAACACGCGTATAGTGCCACCCGACCCAATAACAGGCCGCCTTTGCAGAGCCACCCTCGCACTTCCCTGGATCGGATTACGCACTATGAGCACGCAAAAGAAGCGAATCTGCATCGTCGGTGGCGGCATCTCCGGCCTGGCCACCGCGTGGACGATGAATCACCACCCCGATCTATTCGACTTCGTCATCTACGAGAAAAGCGATTACATCGGCGGTAACGCGGTCACCGTTCAGATCCCACAGGACGACGGCACGTCGATTCCCATCGATATCTCGGTCACCGCTTATATTCCGACGATTTACCGCCATTACACCCAGCTACTCGCCCGCTACGCCATCAAGAGCGTACCGACTCAGTTCAGCTACAGCGTGACCTATGGCAAAGGGGTGTATGCGCATGACTTCGATTCGGAGCTGAAACGGGAGCTCCAGCCGGAAATAGAAAAATTTCAAAAGATGCTCAAGCGCATTCAAAAGGTCAATGCGCTCAACTGGTC
>JBBQIO010000623.1:0-3121 GCA_038325015.1 Polyangia bacterium | reverse complement strand
GTCGATCTGGTCGTACGCCTTGGCTTCACCGCCGAACAGCTTGCTCAGCACGGTCGTGATCGCCGCCGTCAACGTCGTCTTGCCGTGGTCCACGTGGCCAATCGTGCCCACGTTCACGTGAGGCTTGGTGCGCTCGAATTTTGATTTAGCCATTTCTAGAGACTCCGAAAAAACCGTCAAGGGAATCGCGTGACCCTATCCTGTCGCGCCGCGGCCCCTGGCCGCGGCGACTGGTGCCCATGGCGCGGATCGAACGCGCGACCTCTCCCTTACCAAGGGAGTGCTCTACCACTGAGCCACATGGGCCGATATTGAGACTCGACCTCAGTCTGAAAAGCGCTCGGCCGGTGATTCCAAGCGCTTGTCGGACTGGAGCGGGAGACGGGAATCGAACCCGCGTCATTAGCTTGGAAGGCTAGGGTTCTACCATTGAACTACTCCCGCTCGGGAGGGATGTGCTCGTCGCCCGCGCCAGGAAGAAAGACTACTGTTTGTCGTGGTGGAGGAGGCTGGATTCGAACCAGCGTAGGCGTAAGCCAACAGATTTACAGTCTGCCCCCTTTAGCCACTCGGGCACCCCTCCGAGACGAACCTGTGATCATAGCACTGTCGGCAGCCCCGAGCCGATCCTCCACCAGTCGACGAGGTGGGCGGTCGCGGCGAAATGATTGCCCTCGGCCATGAAGCCGCGGTCAAAATCGTACGAAGGGTGGCGCGTCGCCAGCACCTCGGCCGTAGAACCCGGCGCCGCAGCCGCCACCCAGAAGGCGCGCGCCTTGGCGCCCCAGAGCAGGAATACGGGCGGATCAGCGCGCGCGCTGAGGTAGCAGACAGCTTCCTGTGTGAGCGCTTGCCAGCCGCACGACTCATGGCTGGCACTACGACCGATTTCCACGGTCAACACCGGGTTCAGCAGCAGTACGTCTTGGCGGGCCCAGGCGTCCAGCGCGCTGCCGGTGGGCGCGACGAAGCCGGGCCGGGCCGCGGCGAGCAGGTCGAACACCCGGACGAGCGATCTCGGCCGCCCCTTGGCGGCTGAAAACGCCAGGCCGTCGGCGTGGCCGAGCGTCGGATAAGGGTCTTGGCCGATGACGACGACCTTCACCTCGTCGGGAGCGACCAGCCGCAACGCGCGAAGCGGGTCGTCAGGCGCGATCGGCCGATCGCCCGACTCCGCTCGCACTGCGTCCTGCACCGCGGCCCAACGCGCCTCGGTCCACCCCGGCAGGACGCTCGCCCACGCCGGCGGAAGCGACGCGAGCACCGCGCCGAGCTCGCTTGCCTTCATCTCATGAGGTCAGCCAGCGCGGCACCGGGATCGTCGGCGCGCATGAAAGCCTCGCCGACGAGAAAGGCATTCACGCCGGCGGCGCGCATGCGGCGCACGTCGGCGTTCTCGACGATGCCGCTTTCGGTGACCACCAGCCGGCCGGCGGGAATTCGCGGCAGCAACGCCAGCGTGGTCGCGAGCGTCACGTCGAAGGTGCGAAGGTTGCGGTTGTTGATACCGAGGAGCGGCGTCCGCAGCGCCAGCGCGCGCTCGAGCTCCGTCTCGTCGTGGACCTCGACCAGCACCGCCATTCCGAGGCCGACGGCCGTCGCCTCGAAGTCGCGCAGGGCGGCGTCGCCGAGCGCGGCGACGATGAGCAGGATCGCGTCGGCGCCGAGCGCGCGTGACTCGAAGATCTGCCATTCGTCGACCATGAAATCCTTACGCAACGCGGGCAGCGAGGTCGCCGCGCGCGCCGCGCCGAGATAGGCGGGCGCGCCCTGGAAGAACGTTGCGTCGGTGAGCACGCTGAGCGCGGCCGCGCCGTGGCGTTCGTAGCTGGCGGCGATTTCGGCAGGCCGGAAGTCGGCGCGCAGCACCCCCTTGCTCGGGCTCGCCTTCTTGATCTCCGCGATCACCGCAGCCTCGCCCGCCCCGACCCGACGCAGCATCGCGGCGGCGAAGTCGCGCACGTTACCTTCCGATTCGGCTTGCGAGCGCATCGCGGCGAGGCTAGTCCCGGCGCGCCCGGCGGTGACCTCTTCCCGCTTGACCGCGACGATTCGATCGAGGATGTCGCTCATGCGGACCTCAGCTTTTTACTTGCCGGGCCGCGAAGGCGATGAACTGGTCGAGCTTGGCGCGCGCCGAGCCGTCGGCGATCGCCGAGCGCGCCCGCTCCACGCCGGCGGCGAGCGTCGGCGCGACGTTCGCGGCGTAGAGCGCCGCGCCCGCATTGAGGACGACGATGTCACGCGCCGGCCCGGGCTCGTCGGCCAGCACCGACTCGAGCATCTCCTTCGACTCGGCCGGCGTGTCGACGCGCAGCGCCCGGTTGCTCGCCATCGTCAGGCCGAAATCTTCGGGATGGATCTCGTACTCGCGGACTTCACCTTGCTTCAGTTCGCCGACCATCGTCGCCGCGCCGAGCGAGACCTCGTCCATGCCGTCCTTGCCGTAGACGACTACGGCGTGCTCGGCGCCGAGGCGCTGCAGGGCGCGCACCTGGATTCCGACCAGGTCGGGGTGGAAAACGCCCATCAGGATGTTCGGCGCGTCGGCCGGGTTCGTGAGGGGGCCGAGGATATTGAAGATGGTACGGATGCCGAGCTCCTTGCGCACCGGGCCGACGTTCTTCATCGCCGGATGGTGGTTGGGGGCGAACATGAAGCCGATGCCGGTGGCCTCGATCGAGGCGGAGATCTGCGCCGGCGAAAGCGAGAGCGGCAGGCCGAGCGCCTCCAGCACGTCGGCGCTGCCCGACTTGCTCGAGACGCTCCGGTTGCCGTGCTTGCTGACACGCGCGCCGCACGCCGCGGCGACGAACATCGAGCAGGTCGAGATGTTGAAGGTGTGCGAGCCGTCGCCGCCGGTGCCGACGATGTCGACCAGATGGGTCTTGTCCTTGACTTCGACCTTGGTCGCGAATTCGCGCATCACCTGCGCGGCCGCGGTGATCTCGCCGATCGTCTCCTTCTTGACGCGCAGGCCGACCAGGACGGCGGCCATCATCACCGGCGACATCTCGCCGCTCATGATGCGGCGAACGAGCGAAAGCATCTCGTCGTGGAAGATCTCGCGGTGGTCGATCGTGCGCGCGAGCGCGTCGGTGTTCGAAATCGGCATGGCAGC
>JBBQIO010000622.1:0-3123 GCA_038325015.1 Polyangia bacterium | reverse complement strand
GAGCTCAGCCGCGTCCATGGCTTTTCGCTGACCGCCGAAAACAGCAGTGTTTCGACCGGCGCCACGCACTCGCTCTACAACCTCTTTATGTCGCTCCTCGACGACGGCGACGAAGTCCTGATGCCGCGCCCGGTGTGGGTCAGCTATCCCGAGCAGGTGCAAATGGCCGGCGGCAAGCCGGTGTTCATCGACACCCATCCCAAGGATGGCTATCGCATCGATCCCGAGGCGCTGGCGCGCGCCATGGGGCCGCGCACGCGTGCATTGCTACTGAACTCGCCGTCGAATCCGACGGGCGCGGTGTACGACGCGGAGAATCTGCAGCAGCTCGGCGCGGTCGTGGCGCGCCATCCGAGCTGCGTGGTCATCACCGACGATATTTATCGGCGCCTGGTCTACGGCGTGCCGTGGGCCTCGTTCGCCCAGGTCAATCCTGAGCTGGCCGCCGCCGAGCGCGTTGTGTTGGTCGACGGCGTGAGCAAGACCTATGCGATGACTGGCTGGCGCATCGGTTGGTGCGCCGGTCCGCGCGAACTGGTGCGCGCGATGGAGACCATCCAGGGCCAGTCGACGACCAATTCGACGGCCCTGGCGCAGGCCGCCGCGCTCGCTGCCTTGACCGGCCCCGACGAGCCGATTGAAGCGATGCGCGTCGAGTTCGACCGGCGACGGTTGCGCATGACCGCGCTTTTGCGCGCCATCCCGGGCGTCCAGCTCGCCGAGCCGCAAGGCGCGTTTTATTGTTTTCCCGATTTTTCGGCCTACATCGGCAACGAAAAGATCGCCGACGACTTGGCGCTCGCCGAGTTTTTGCTGGAAAAGGCGCGCGTCGCGGTCGTGCCCGGCTCGGGCTTCTTGGCGCCTGGCTTTTTGCGACTGTCCTACGCGACGTCGATGGAGCTGATCGAAAAGGGCTGCGCGCGCATTTCAGAGGCGCTGGCCGGCGTGCGCTGATGGCGCGCGTTACCGCCGCGATTGCTGCGTATCTCGACGGGATGTAGTCGGCCAGCTCGCAAAGCGGCGACTCCGCTCCAAGAGTACGTTGCATTCAGCGCGTCGGTCCATGCGAAGCCAAAGGCCAAGCGGTCGAGCTCGCCCAGTAAAAAATAACCTTCGGATTGGCGGTCTCGACACGGTAGAGCGCGGCCGTGGTGCGCGCGGCGCCGAGCAGCGTGACCGGCTGCGCGCTTGGCTCTCGCGTCGACGGCGGGAACGCTACGCGGGGCGGAGTGCCGACCAGGATCGCGAGGAGCAGGACGGCCAGGGATGCGACCGCAAAGCTCACCCCCATCCATTCGGTGCGACGGCTAGGCCGCCCCGCATGTCTTGTGCGAGCTCGGCGAGCTGAGCTACCAAGAGGTCGCCGACGTGCTGCAGATTTCCGTCGGTACTGTGGGCTCGCGGCGCAATCAGGCGCTGGCGCGGCTCGAGGCCGCTTTAGGCCCGGTGCAAGGAGTGGAACGATGAAGCGCGAGGAGCTCTTCGCGTCGCTCACGCGGCCGCCCGGTGGCTTGACGCGTTTGCGCGCGGCCGCGCGGATCTGCGGATCGACGTTCGCCGTCGTCGACGTCTTGCTCGGCCGCCCTTCGACCAGCCAATAGCGCAGCTCGATCGTGCCAAACGGCAGAGCCGGATGCTTGGCGTAATCGGCGACCAGCGCCTCGACGCCGCTCTGGACCGCTGAGGGCGCCAGCACCCGCACACGCGAGCGGAAAAATCCTTCGGCGAATTCGGGGGAAAGTTACGAAGTGGCCGCGACCTCGGGGGAGCGCAGCGTGAACACGGCGACCTCCGACGGCGCGCCGGCGCGGATAGGCACCGACGATGAGCCGACACCGCGATTGACGTACAGGAGCGAGCCGTCGACGCGATAAAAACCGGCCAGATAGTGCACTCCCCAGCGCGCCGCCAACCGTTGGGTGACGCGCCCCAAGTTGACGTGGCCTCCATGGGTATGGCCGGCCAGCATCAGCGCGGGTCCATAGCTCGCGGCGCGGTCGGCTTCCGACGGCACATGGGTCAAAACGATGCGGCTGCCGCCGTCGCTCTTGCCGGCGTTCGACGCCAGACCGTGGAACGCTTTGGCAGCGTCGGCGTGGTTGGTCACCGCGTCGTCGATGCCCACGATGTGCAGTGGTGCTCCTCGCAAGTCGAGGCGCGTGTGCTGGTTGCGCAGCACCGTGTAGCCGTTTTTTTCCAACACGCGCCGCGCGCCGTCGGCATCAGTCCAGTAGTCGTGATTGCCGAGCACGGCGTAGACCGGCATGTCGAGCCCATGCAAAAGCTCGCCCAGCCGCTCCACGAAGCGTGGGCTGTAGCAGAGAAAATCACCGGTCAACAGCACCAGGTCGGGATGCGCAGCCTGGGCCGCGGCGACGGCGGCGCGAATGTGTTTGTGCGGCGTCAGGAGGCCCACGTGCAGGTCGGTCAGATGGGCGATACGGACGCCGTCGTGGATCGGGTCGAGGCCGGGGACGATCACCTCTTTGCGAACCACACGCGGCCCACGACCACGCAGAGAGGGTGCATCGAGAGGAAGTGCCGCGCGCCGGACTAGCCCCATCCGACGAGTATAAACCCGATGGGCCACTTGTGCACCGGGGTCGAGGCGGGCCGGGCTACGCGCTGGCGCGGAAAATGTCCATCACGTCGTGCAGCAGCTTGACCGCCTCTTCGTGGGGTCGCTGGAACGAGTTGCGCCCCATGATCGAGCCATAGCCGCCGCCCGCCGCGATCTCGCGCACGTCCTCGAGGAGGCCGGTGGTGTCCTTGGACTCACCGCCCGAAAAGATGACGATGCGCCGCCCTGCGAAGCACGACTGCACAACGTGGCGCACGCGATCGGTCAGCGTCTTGGTCGGAATCTGATACTTCTCGAAGACCTTCTTCGCCTCGTCCTGAAAAATGACGTCCTTGGGCGGCTTGACCTTGACGATGTGCGCGCCGAGCTGGCACGCGATCTGCGCCGCATAGGCCGTCACGTCGATCGCCTGCTCGCCGTCCTTGGACAGGCCGGCGCCGCGCGGATAGCTCCAGATCACCGTCGGCATGCCGACTGACTTGGCCTCCTCGATCAAGCCGCGAATCTCTTCGTACATCGTGTTGCGTGCCGAGGAGCCGGGA
>JBBQIO010000621.1:0-3126 GCA_038325015.1 Polyangia bacterium | reverse complement strand
CGCCGGAGATGTGACGCACGTGCGCGCGGTGCACCCATTCGCGATAGGCACTCAAGCTTGTAGGTGGCGCTTCGTGGCGAAAAGCACTCGACGGAATGTAGAAGCTGATCGGTGTGTCATCCGCTTTCATCGTGCAAGGTCGGCCCGCACCAAGAAGAAGACCTGGATGAGCCGCGCCGAATCCGGCGTCGTGCCGAAACGATCCGCCGGCGCGTGGAACAGGGACGAAGGGAAGATGATCATCCGATTGGGCGCCATGGTCACCTGGAGCTGCAGGTCCCAGCAGCGGTGGTCGAGCGAGTCGGGAATCAGCACCTCGGCGAGCGCGCGCTGGCGGCCCTCCTTGTCCCACGGCGCGGACAGCTTGTCCGTGCGCTTGTGGCGAAAGAAAGACGTACCGGCGCGGCTGGCGCTCTGCTCGCGCGTGTTCAGAGGAACACGACCGCGCTCAGGTGACCGTTGTCGAAGTGGATGTCCAGCTCCGGCCGATCGTCAGCGACGGTGACGCGGAAGCAGCCCGAGCCGCTCTGGGATCGGCTGACGAGAGGCGCACCGGCGATGACCGGCAGGCGCGGCAACGCCACGTCGAGAAAATGGGGCGCGTTCGAGTTGCGGCCCGGATAGCGACCGCGCGACCGCGGATCGTACTCGGCGGCCAGCGCGGCGGCGCGCACCCGACCGAAGTCGTCGTAGCAGTCGTCGACGAGCGCGAATAGCTGTCGCATGTGCGGGGTAAAGTTTATACCATCTCTGCCGTAGAGTCCTCGCGACGCGGCAGTCTCCGTGCTGCATTGACCTACTGGCATTACAGCTAGGCTCAGCTGGACAGGTGGTGCGCAACGACCTCCACGGCGCTCGGCAGCTTGCGCACCGCTTCGAGGCAGATCTGCATGCGCGTCCGCGCATCGCGGATCGCTTCGGCGTCGTAGAGCAGCGAGCGCGCGGCCGTCACAAACGCCGCCTCGTCGAGAGCTTCGAAGCGGCGGGTCATTTCGACGCACGCGTTGTCCCGCACGATGGGCGTGGCGAAGCGATAGAGGCCGTAGGGCCATACGCGAAATGGATGAAGCGGCGCGATTGACGCCAGCCAGTCGAGTGTCGTCTCGGTGGGCGTGAACGGCAGACCGGCGACGACTCCATCGGGCGTCTCACCGCCGTAGGAGTTGACTCCCAGGAGCACCGGCAATCCGAGCAGCGCCGCGGTTCCAATCGTCGTCGCCATGGCGTTCAAAGACAGCAGCAGATCGGAGGCGGCGAGGACGTCCACGAACTCGCGACGCGGCAGCTGCTTCAGCCAGTGATAACGCTCCCCCAAAGTCACGGCCAACTCGGGCATGGCGCGCGCACCAACGTGCACGACGTGGACGTCGGTGCCCAGGCAAGCCAATCGCCGCGCCACAAGCTCGGGCATCTGTCGCGTCAGGCGCGCCACATATGCGTCGGTAGAATCGACGGCCGGCTGCTGCCAGGTCGCCGTCGGAAATGCGATCATCGGCTGATCGCCGCTGATTCCGAGACCCGCGCGTACTTCATCACGGCCAGCAAAAGAGGGGAGCTCCTCAGGCAGGCTGTTGTAGACGCCGGCGGACAAAGGATCGCGCCAGCCGGTAGGACGGATCATCGGCGAGGGAATCAATCGCCGCGTCACATCGCGGCTGTGGCGCGACACGATCCAGCCAGCCGTGCCGCGCTCCATCAACAGGTCAGTGGATTCCAGGTCCCAGACGTCCAGACCGATGACAGGAACGCCGATCTCATCGAGAAAGCGCGCGTCGATGCCGGCGAATTCGAAGTGAGTATAGGCGATGGCGATATCGATCAGGAACAGCGCGTCCACGCGCTCGCGCGCGATCAGGGCTTTGGCGAGCGCGATGAAATCAGCGCCCCTGGCCAGCGGCTCGAATTGCAGCGGCAGTCCTCGCAACAGCGACGCGGCTCCTGGCGGCCCGACGAAGACGATCCGATCGCCTGCCTGTTGCAGCTGTGCGGCGACGCGCGCGGCATAAAGGAGCTCGCCCCATGGCGCATCGGCGAGCGCGAAAAAAAGGTGGGTCCGCGGCATGATCGCATCTGAGCGTAGACTAACTTCCACGTTCGAGGTGCGGGCTGTGAGAGTCGTGTTCCTCATCGATGTCTTCGATAGCTTCGGGGAGCGCGAGCACGCGCTGTCGTTCGCGCGGCAGCTCGCCGCGGCGGGCATCGAGACTCACTTCGTCGCCACCGAGCCGGCCGCTGCACACCTGCGAGCGAGCGGTACGCCGGCGCACATCTTCGCAACGCCGGGCGAAGCGATGCGCATCATCGATTCGCTTCGGCCCGAGTGGCTGGTGGCGTGCGAATATTTCAACTTGCCGCGCACGCTACAGCACGCGGTGTCCAGCGCGCGCTACCGGCTCGCGACGATGGACGGAACGACCATGGGACCGGCGATCAATGCCTACGCGATGGCCACGGCCAAATTGCTTCCGCTGCCGATGCCTGAGCGCATGATCCGGTTACGGCCCTGTCCGGTGAATGCACCGCTGCCGGTGCCGCTGTCAGCCGAGCGCACCTATTGCTGGTCGCTCTTTCCCGGTCTCGCGCGCACCGACGGGAGCGCCGCGCGCCGTCGCTGGAGTCTCGCCGCTGACACGCGCCTGGCGATGCTGGCGCTGGCGCCGTGGGCGCTGGCCGCGGCGGCGCGGCTGAGCCGGAGCGCGCACTATCGCAATCTGTTGCTCGGGTTGGTCGGTGCGCTGGCCGCAGCACGCGTTCCCGTCGAGCTGCTGGTCATCTCCCCCGACGAAGCGCCGTCCGTTACCCGCGAACGCGTCACGATACGCTTCGTTCGTTATCTGCCGCCGGACGTCTATGAAGAGCTGCTGCTCGGCTGCGACCTCGTGCTCAGCGACAACGTGATCCAGACGTCGGTCTCCAAAGCCTTCGTTGCGCAGATCCCGACGGTCGTGGTCGTCGATTCGCGGCCAGAGGCGCCGCCCTGGAATATTTTCCCGCTCGACCTGCGGTTCCCCGACGACGCGCCCTACTACCGCGCCATCGCACCAGTGGAGATGAGCAGCACCGAGGCGTTGCATGAGCGCGTGGCGGTCGCGCTCGCCGGCCAGCACCGGGACGACCAAGGCTATC
>JBBQIO010000620.1:0-3143 GCA_038325015.1 Polyangia bacterium | reverse complement strand
GAAGTCGTCGAAGTCGTCGAAGTCGTCGAAGTCGTCGACCTCGTGGCGCGCCCTGCGCGGATTCAGCGCGCTTCTCAAGCTGGTGCGGGATCCGGACGATCTGCCGCAGGTGTTTCGCGTCATCGAAGGCTTCGCCGGTGCCTCCGCCGAAAGGCTGCTGGCCAAGCTCCGGGCGTCGCGTTCGGGGGCCCGCCTTTTGGCCGACCAGCCGGACATTGTGCCGCGGCTCGCCGATCGAGAAGCGCTGCGCGCCCTGCCGGCCGACTCGCTGGGCGCCGCCTATCTCCGCTTCGTCGAATCCGAAGGGATCAGCGCCGACGGCCTGATCGCCGCCAGCGAAAGCGGTCGCCTCGATGCGCTGGCCGAAGACACCCCCGAGATGCAATGGCAAAAGCAGCGCATGCGCGACACCCACGATCTGTGGCATGCGCTCACCGGCTACCAGGGAGATGTGCTGGGTGAAGCCGCGCTGCTCGGCTTTCTGTACGCCCAGACCAAAGCCAACGGAATTGGGCTGATGGTTGGAGCTGCGCTCCTGAAGCTGCGTACCGCCAAGGCGCGACACCTGATCATGGATGGCTACCGCCGTGGCAAACGGGCGGCGTGGCTACCCGCGGTCGACTGGGAGTCGCTCCTGGCGCGCCCGCTCGCCGAGGTTCGTGCCGAGCTCCATATCGACGCGCCAGCCACCTACACCCCGCTCCGCACGACGGAGCTGCGCGCCGCCGGGCTGATGCATTAGAAAACAGATTCAAGCTGTTCACACGCCGTTCACGCGAAGAAATGCTAGCCTTCCGCACATGCCGCACCTGTCCAAAACGCTCCGTCGCATTTCGTTTCTACTCCTAACTTCGACCGCCGCCTGCTCGACGGCCACCATCTTACCGGGACCGCCGGAATGGAACCGTCCGGTGAGCGAGCCGACCGTCGAATCGGCCACCGCCGAGCGGCAAGCGTGCGGCTTCAAAGCCGGTGCGCTCCCGGCGGAGACCCAAGGCAAAGGCTATCCGAACGGCACCGAGATCCCTATCGACCACATCGTGGTCATGATGATGGAGAACCGCTCCTTCGATCACTACTTCCAGCGTTTGCCGCAAAACGGACAGCCCGATGTCGAGGTCGCGCCCGCGACTTTTTACAACCTCGACAACGATGGCAACAAAGTCTATCCGGCGCGCGATACGTCGCTGTGCTTCGTGGATACCGCGCACGGCTGGGAAGAGACCCATCTGCAGGTCAACGGCGGCAAGATGGACGGCTTCTTCAGCACCAACGATCAAGACCACGATGCGACAATCATGGGCGGCTCAATGAACATGATCTCGGGCACCCGCGGACTGACCTATTACGAACCTCAGGACCTGCCGCTCTACTACTGGATCGCGACGCAGTTCAGCATCGCCGACCACTATCACGCGGCGCTGCAGGGGCCGACCTGGCCCAACCGCATGTTCATGTACGGCGCGACTTCGCGCGGCAAAACCGGGAACGAGTTCGTCACCGGCGACAAAAATCTGATCTTCGACGAGCTCACGCTGCGTCAGATTCCGTGGACGATTTACTTTGCGGGCGCACCGGGCATCGGCGTCTTCCCGGATCGCTTTATCGACTACGACACGGCTCAGACGATCGTGCCGGAGATGGCGCCGCTCGACCAGTTCTTCACCGATGCGGCGGCCGGGACGTTGCCCGAGGTTGTGTTCGTCGACCCAGGCCTCGGCCACGAGGGTGTCAATGCGACCGACGAGCATCCGCCGGCGATGATGCAGATCGGCCAGCAGCTCATCGCCAAAGTGGTTAGCGCGCTCATTAAGAGTCCCGATTGGGCACACACGGCGCTGTTCATGACGTACGACGAGCACGGCGGCCTGTATGACCACGTCGTTCCTCCGCCGGCGTGTGCGCCGGACGATTTCTATCCCCAGCTCGGCGTGTCGCCTGCGCCGTCGCCGGAGCCAGGTCAGGGCTTCGATGCGCTCGGGATTCGCGTGCCGATGCTGGTCGTCTCGCCCTGGGCCAAGAAGAACGGGGTTGCGCACCATACGTACGATCACACGTCGATCCTGCGCTTCATCGAGGCGCGCTTCGTCATGCCGGCCCTGACCAACCGCGACGCCAACGCCGAGGCCCCGTGGGACATGTTCGACTTCTCCAAGCCCAGCAACATGTCGCCCGGCGAGCCGCCCATGCCGACCGTCGACCAGGCCAAGCTGACTAACTGCTTCGCGGTCTTCGGCGCCGTAGGGAATTAGGCGCGCTGCTGCCCGTTTACTGTGAAGCTCGCCTTCGCGCTCGTCGCTTTCACCGTCTGCGGTAGCTGCACATCCCGCCACCCTCCACCGCCCCGAGCCCGACGTGCGGCGACGGAGCGCACGCTGCTCGTGACCAGCCTCCAGGCCGCGCACGAGCGCGCGCAGGCGCTGGCGACGGACCCGAACCGCGCCCACTATCTGGCGCTGCGTCGACAGATGGCCGATGGCGCCGATCTCTGGCGGGCCCGCTGGCCGAGTGCAATGGAGGTGCTGCTCGGACCCGTGCGCGGCACCGAGCAGCTTGGCTCGCTCGAACGCGTCGACCGATCGCTCACCACCAATCCCGAAGCGGCTCGACGCGAGATCGACAGCCTGACGGTGGGATTGGCGGCGCTCGCGATCAAAGCGGAGAACGACCCGGCGCCCGCCGCTCTGCTGGCGCAAACGCTGTCCGACGCGGCCTTCTTGCTTGGCGGGCGGGCGCTCGAAGCGCTCGCCGATTCGCCCGATGGCGAAGATGCCGTCACCGCCGACCTCGAAGGGACGCTCAACGAGCTGGCGGCGCTCACCGATGAGCTGGTGCGCCGCGGCCCGACCAACTCGGCGACTTCGGTGGCGCTGGCTCGGCTGCGCGTCGAGGTCGATGCCGTGCGCGCACGCACGCCGCTGGTCGACCGCGCGTCGTTCGTGCGGGCCACCGGGCCGCTCGGTGTGGCGGCCCGCCATTTCGTGCGTGCGCTGGGCTGGCCGGCACGGCCGCCATTTTTGGCCGTGCGCCCAACGCTGACGTCCGCTTCGCCCGACGACGAGCCGATCTCCATGCTCACCGTGCCCGCGCCGCGCGAGCCCGCCTCGGCCAAGCAGGCGGCGCTCGGTCGCGCGCTCTTTTTC
>JBBQIO010000619.1:0-3148 GCA_038325015.1 Polyangia bacterium | reverse complement strand
GCCGCGCTGGCTCAATGAGGGGCTGGCGCAGTACTACCAAGAGCTCGAGATCGACGACGAGGCCCAGGAGATGATCCTCGGCCGCCCTCCCTATGTCAGCGACCGACGCGATTGGCCCAGCGCCGAGGAGCTGATCACGGCCAACGCCGAGGCCTTTTACGACAAGCAGCACGCCGCGGGCTACTACTCGGCGGCCTGGGCGATGGTGCATCTGCTGTTTTCGCACTACCCAACGCAATTCGCGGCCTATCGCGATGCCATTCGTCAGGGGCAGGGAACGATCGCGGCGTGGCACGCCCAGCTCGGCGGCGACTGGGCGCGCTGGAATCGCGAGCTCGACGAGCACGTGCTCGACGTCTCGGATCGGCCGATGCAGCCACTGGCGACCCGTGTCAAGCTGCCCAAGTTGGCGTTTCCCGAACCGCAATGGCAAAAACCGCTGAGCGATGCGCTGGTCCACGTGCTGTGGGCGCGTTTGCGTGTCTGGCATGGCGAGTCGGCGCTGGCGCGCACGAAGTCCGACTTGGACGAGGCCGGCCGGCAAGCTCCGCTGGCGCCCGAGGTGCTCTTCTGGCGCGCGCGCTTTGCCCAATTCACCGGTCAGCTTGCGGCCGCGGAGCATTTCGCGCGGGCGCTGGTGGCCAGCCGGCCGACCGACGCGGCCGCGCAACAGCTTTTGGCGCGAGCGCTCTTGATGCAGCCCGGCGTCCTCGACGATGCGCACGCCTTGGATGAAGTGGCGGCGTTGATCACGACGCTTGCCACAGCCGCCGCCCCGTCGGCAGGCGCACTCGATCTGGCGAGCTGGTTCGCGGATCGCGGCGGACAGCTCGATGCCGCGGCCGCGCTCAGCATCCGCGCCATCGCCGTCGACCCGGCGTGCGCTGCCTGCGCCGAGGACCTCGCCGGCATCTATTTCGAGCAGGGCAAGCTGGCCGAGGCGGTCGCCGAGCAGCGCACCGCCCTCGGTCTTTTGCCCGAGCAAGAGACCCCCGCTGCAGCGCTGCAAAGGCTGCACACCTATCAGCAAGCCCTGGTGCAAGCGTCGGTGCACTGAGGCCAGCACCACCCGTTGAATGGCCGCGCTCATCGCTCGATCACCATGGTCAATGAGCCGGTCGGCAAAAGCTGGCGCGGCTCGGTCAGGACGACCGCCAACTCCGCGCCGGCGATGACCGTGACTCCCGCGAACGGCCCGACGCGCGCTTCGAGTTTGGGCACAACTGCTTTTTTGTGCGTCGCAGCATATTCGAGCGCGCCGCACTCCGCGGTCAGCCGAAGCCGCTTGGTCAAGGCGCCGCCCAAAGACCCGGCGACCAACCAGACTTCGGGCTTGCCCGCCGCGGTCACCAGAAGGCCGAGGTCGGCACGCCGATAGCGGGCGGCGTGCAAGTCGACCGAATAAAATGATCCACTCGCTCGCGCCGCGAGGTAGAGGCGATCGTCATACGTCGCCTCCAGCTCGGCGCCGACCTGGAGCTGGCCGACTGCGGCAATCCTCTCCTTGGCCAATCCGACGTCGACCTCTCGGAGGGTCCCGACCACGGCCATCGACACCTCCCAATCGTCCTTTTCGAGGTCCACGGACCATCGCGGCGCGAGCGACCTCCAGCCGCGCCTGGCCTCGACCGGCGCCCAGTCGGAGCGGAGCTCGGCCTCGAAGCGCTCGCCGCGATAGGCCAAGAGCGCTCGCCAACCGGCGCGCAAGACGTTGCCGGCCCCGACGAGCGAATAGCCGGTCCCGACGTGCAATCCCCAGGGCGTGACCTGTCCCTCGACGTCGGTGGTGGCATAGACGAATCCGCGTCCAGCCGATGCGTCCAGATCGATTTCGACCGCCGAGCTGCGACCGCTCGCGACGAGCAGCAAAACGACAAGCGCACGATCGATGCTAGCGAGCCAACGCATTCGCAGCCTGGCCAACGCAGGAAGCGGACCATCGGACTTGGCGCGCCGCGTGCTTTCCGCCGCGGCATGGCAAACGTGCTCATCGATCCGACGCTTCGTCGCGCCAAACGCGCCCACTTTACCGTCGCTGTGCTGCTCATTTCGCTGGCCGTTTGCAGCACGCTTTTTGTGCGCGATCTGATGACCGTTCGCGGCCTCGCTGCCACGCTCCCCTCGCCCCGCTCGGCGCGCCACACGGCCGGCCGGCGGCCGCCACGCGGACACCGTCCGCCGGCGGGACAGCGCCCACCGCTGAACGCGTTACCGCCGTTGCGGACACACCGCGATACGAACAGCGCTGTGGCCGTGACCGCGTTCATTGATCCGGCGGCGCGCGGCGCGCTCGAATCTCTGACCCAACACATCGCGCAGATCGCCCAGATCGCGCCGACGGGGCTTCGCGTGACTGCCGATGGCAGCGTCGTGGGCGAGGTCGCCGCCGAGCCGTTGCGACTGGCGCACGCGCACGGCGTTCCGTGCTGGCCGCTGCTGCAAAATCTCGATGAGCGCGGCGACTGGGACGGTCCGGCGATTCTGCGCGTGGCGCGCAGCACCAAATCGAGGGCGCGCCTGATCGAGGCAGTGCGACGCATCGCCACCACGTCGGCGGTCGACGGGCTGCATCTCGACTTCGAGGAGATCGACACGCATTGGCCGATCCTCCTGCCGTTGATTGCCGACCTCGCTGGCGCGCTTCACGCCGACGGGCGGCAGCTCGCGGTGGACGTTGCGGCGAGCACCAGCGCAGTGACACTGCACACACTCGAAACGTTGGTCGACCAAGTCGTGGTCATGGCCTACGACGAGCACGACAGCGACGACCGCCCCGGTCCGATCGCGTCCACGCCGTGGGTTCGTCGGACGCTGCTTGGAGCGGCCAGCGCCGCGCCGAGCAAGCTCACCGCAGGGCTCGGCATCTATGGCTACGATTGGGTCGACCACGAGCCTGCTGACCCGTGCGACTTTGTCGCCGCGCTGACCGCAGCCGCCGCCGCGCGCGCGCGCCCGATCTGGGATCGCGCCTCGTCGAACAGCTGGTTCCGCTTTGCCGACCTAGAGGGCGAGCACGAGGTGTGGTTGGCCGACGCCACGACCCTCGCGACACAGCTCCGCGTGGTCGATGAGCTGGGCATCGCGCGCGTGGCGTTGTGGCGGTTGGGCGGCGAGGATCCGGGGATCTGGCCGGTGTTGGCCAGGCAGC
>JBBQIO010000618.1:0-3150 GCA_038325015.1 Polyangia bacterium | reverse complement strand
GCCGCGCTCGGTCTTGCCTTTGGTGCGTGCGCGATAGGGCCGACACGCCGACACGTCGACGCCCCAGTCCTTGCAGAATGCGGCGAACCCGGGTGAATCCGCGCCCATCGGAGGTCGCGTCATCGATGACAACTTGATTGTTCTGGGGCACGAACTGAACGATGCGGTCGGTCGTGCCGCCCAATGCTTCGGATGCCGAGCAAGGCGCATTGGATTGCCAGGCGTAGCCCGTAACGGTTACGTGGTCGCTTCCGTCCGAGGATTCGACCATCGTATTGATATCGGCGATAGGATCGCAGAAATCGTCCGCGCTCAGAAGCACCACGACCTCGAGCTCAATTGCATTGCCTTGAATCAGCGGGGGGGCATTTGGCGGCGGCAGGTAGCCCAACCTAAAATACGACGGTGTCAGAGTGCGGCTGTGCCGTCGACATGCTGGCGCGAGATCCGGGTTGACGGGATATGGAAAGGGGCTGCGATTGCAGCCTATGCATTGGGATACGAGCAGCGCGAGGACAATCAAGCGCGGAAGCAACATCCTCCCGCGATCGTGCACGTGGTCGGGGGTGGGCGCCACTCGTTCGAATGTCGCCGTGAGTTACTGACACTGCAATAGAAGCTGTTAGCGTTCAATTATGCGATCGGCGACCCGCTAATCCAGAGTGCGACGATCGCCGACACACGAGGCCGACATCTGGGTTGAGGGGCTAGGGCAGGGGCCAACCCAGGCGCGTCAATTCGATTCGGTGGACTTACTCAGGCGTCTGAGCAGTTGCGCCAGCTCGGCACCGACGCGTTCGACGCGCTCTTGGACGTCCAACGTTTCCATCAAGCGCTGCCGCTCCGCCACATCCGTGACCACGGCCGAGGCCAGGACGTCGGCCAATGCGCCAGCCTCGGTTTGCACCCGCGCCAGCTCGCGCAAGGTGTCGCCGCCGGACGGTAACCGTCGGGCGACTTCATCGACCAGGAGGTGCAACATGCGCGTCGCTGCAGCGGCGGCAAAATCGGCCGCCACCTCATCGCTCAACGCGGTCGCGCGGACCGTGCGGTACGCATCGATTCTCGGATGCTCGCTCACGACGCGCACGCGGCCGGTGCCGCGCAGTAAAATATTGGCGCGGCCGTCGGGCAAAGGTACGTGCTCGACGATGACGCCCAGCCCGCACACACGATGAATCTCGGGTACGTCGGCCGCAGCCTCGCCCGGCTGCGTGCTCTCGATGATCGGCGCAATCAACATGCGTCGGTCGCCCGCCAAACAATCCTTGAGTAGCGCGCGGTAGCGCGGCTCGAAGACGTGCAGCGGCAAAAGCGCGTGCGGAAACAGGTGCACGCCGGGCAACGGGAAGACCGCGACTCTATCCAAAGACATCGATGCACGCTCCCGTCAGCGCGGCCGGAGCCTGGCTAGCCAGATAGAGCACGACACCGGCGACGTCGCCGGGCGACATCAACGGCGGAAAACCGGAACCGGCCAGCATATCGGTGTCGACCGAGCCGGGGCACACCGCATTGACCTGCAGCCCGTCGGCGCGCGTCTCTTCGGCCAGCGCGCGGGTCAACCCGACGACGCCATGTTTGGCCGCGCAATAGGCAGTCAAACCGGCGGTGCCCTGGCGGCCCGAGATCGAGGCCATGTTGATGATCCGCCCCGAGCGCCGCGCGCGCATGGCCGGCAAAAACGCGCGCGTCATCAGGAATGTCCCCTTGAGATTGACGTCGACGACCGCGTCCCACGCACTTTCGTCCATCGCGTCGAGCGGCGCGCGCACGACGACGCCCGCGTTGTTGACCAGCACATCGGGGGGGCCGAAATGCGCATGGACCCGAGCGGCGAACGCGGCGCAATCGTCGGCCTGCGCGACGTCGCACAGGACGCCTAAAACAGCCGTTTTGTCCAGCGCCGCGACCGTTGCCGCCAGCCGTTCAGGGTCGACGCCGCACAGCGCGACACGCGCCCCCTCGGCCAGCAGCCTCTCGACGATGGCCCGCCCGATGCCGCGCGTTCCGCCGGTGACCACCGCGATCTTTCCGCTGAGAATCACGAAGGACCCGCCCATGAATAAGTTGTTCGGAGATCGCTCCCGAGGCGCCCGGATGGCAAGGCGAGAGAAGGGAGCTGGCCGGTTGGCCAGTGACCGAGGAGCAACGCAAGCAGCCGGGATGCATCGGGAGCGAGAACGAGCGAGTTATTCATGGGCGGGTCCTAATGCACCCAGCGCGTAGGGACGCTCGGTTCGGGCGCGGCGATGGCCCGGCGCGACGCGAATCCGCTGTCCAGCTCGTGCCAGAACTCGACGCGCGGCTCGCCGAATTGCCAGCACAGCCACACGTCGCGCCCGTCGATCTCGCCGAGAAAATCGAACAGACCGATTTCCAGATCCTTGACCGCGACGCCGGCCCCTTCGATCGCGCCGACGGCATCGGCCATCGATTCTAAGAGCGCGCGAAAACGGGCGCGCGTCGACACCAGCTCGGGCGCTCCGCCGCGCCGCTCCAGCGTGTCCGCGTCGGGGGGCTCGCCCAGGCGCGTCAGTTGCGCGTGTGCGTCGCCGACCAGCGCGCGCAGACGCATGATCTCTTGCCAGCGCAGCTCGAGCATGGGGACGAGCTCGTTGGCTTCCTCGACGGTAAAGCGGCGCCGGCCGTCCGACATGGCAAAGGAGTAGCACGATCCGGCCTTCCCCGTATGCTGTCGCCCATGGAGCTCAACGGCGCAGTCGTCTTGGTCACCGGAGGAGCGCGTCGCGTCGGGCAGGCCGTCGTTGAGGAGTTGGCGGGAGCCGGCGCGCGCGTGGTGATTCATCATCGCGATTCGGCCGCCGACGCCGCGGCGCTGAGCGCACGGTGGCCCAGCTCGCTCGTTGTGCAGGCCAATCTCCTCGACGTCGATGCGCCGGAGCGTCTGGTCGCGGCCGCCGGCGGGCGTCTCGATGCGCTGGTCAACTGCGCCGCCGACTACGCGCGCACACCCCTGTCGGAGCTCACCGACGCGCGCTGGGATGCCATGTTGGCACTCAACGTAACCGCGCCGATGCGACTGATTCGCGCCGCGGTCGGTGCCAATGTTGGGCTGGCCGCGGTGGTCAACTTCGTCGACGTGGCGGCATGGCAACCCTGGCCCAACTACCTGGCCTATTCGACCTC
>JBBQIO010000617.1:0-3159 GCA_038325015.1 Polyangia bacterium | reverse complement strand
TGGGCACACCTGGAAAGCGTACGTTGAAAACATCGATACAACGATGTGCCCGCTCACGGACAGCGGGCTCTTTGTGACCCGACATGTGCCGATGTTATTTTTCGACGACGTGACGAACACGAATGATGCAATGGCAGCGCGGTGTAAAGCGCACATCGTACCGTACACTCAATTGGCAACCGATCTTCAGAACGGCACCGTCGCAGACTACAACTTCATTACACCCAATCTATGCGACGACGCTCATGGGTCAAACGTGCTGATCGGCGACTTCACATGCGTACCGATTGTCTCAGACGTCATTAAACGAGGAGATACCTGGCTATCGACCGCCGTTCCGGCAATCAGGAATTCGCCGACCTTCGGCACCGACAGCGTGTTGTTTACTATTTGGGACGAGGGCGACAGCTCGTCCTCGGACGGCCCGATAGGATTTCTTGCCTTGGGCGCAATGGTGAAGAGCGCGCCCAAGGGCTACTCAAACACCATTCAGTACGACCACAGCTCGACGCTGCGAACGATCGAGACAATCTTCGCACTGCCATTCCTCCGCGGGGCGCAGACCTCAAATGATCTGAGAGATTTCTTCACCGCCTTCCCGTAAGGACGCGGCGGCAAAGCCGCGTGTCCGATCGGGGGCAGACTCGTGACCGCGCCTCAAGCCGCCGGTCGCGCCGCCGATGCGTCATTCGATGGACAACACACAGGTAGGGCCGCACGAACGCGAAGCGACCCTTTTTTGATGGAACCCAACTTCGTACGCAACGGTTCCAAGATTACGCTCGGCTGGCTCGACGGGCGTATGCAGAATCGCGCCGTTGCGCGCTTCTCACCGCATCTGTCGATGCTCGCGGCCTGTGATCATCCCGGTGAGCCGGAGCCCATCGCGGTCGAGCTGTTGGCTTACGTCGCTTTTCTCAAGCTGCCCGGCTCGCCGCCGCCCCCGCCGAGCGCAGATCGTCAAACATTTCGCGTGCACTCGGCCGGGGGTAAGCGCTTCCTCGTGGCGCCGATACCGCCGGAGCCCAACAACCCGCTCGATGGCCTCTACGCGCACGCGCTTGACGAAAATTCGCCGTTTGCCGGCTTCTTTTTCTACACCCACGGCATCAACGCGTTGGAAAACTCGGCTCAGCTCGGCGCGCTTCTCGTCGAGGAGGGCCACGTCGCGCCCGCCGATCTGCAACGGGGAATCCAGGCCCAGAACCCTCCGATCGGTCAGATCCTCGTCGAGATGGAGACGGTTTCGCCAGAGTCCGTCGAGGCCGCGATCAGCGTACAGGACCGCAAACGACTACGCCTCGGCGAGGTGCTGATCGAAGCTGGCCTCGCCACCGCGCGCGACATCGACAAAGCACTCGCCGAGCAGAAGAAGCGTCGCGGCCGCAAGATCGGCGAGATCCTCATCGACCTGGGAATCATCAGCGAATCAACGCTCACTGCAACGCTGGCCAAAAAATTCAACATTCCATTCGTCGATCTCACCGCCCTGAAGATCAGCCCCGAGGCGTCGGCGTCAGTGCCCAAGGACTTGGTCCTTCGTTACGGGTTTTTGCCCGTGGCTGTCGATATGACCAGCATCGTGATCGCGATTTCGGACCCCCTCAATACCGAAATCACCGACGTGCTGCGCTTCAATGTTCCCCACAAGACCATCCGCGAGGTGCTGGCAACTCCGTCCCAGCTCAAGACCTTTGTCGCGGCGTTCCTGGACAAGAGCGAGGGTGTTGCTGGCGCTGGCAAGGTCGACCAGATCTTAAAGGAGCTGATCGCGGGAGACCTCAAGATCGCCGACGTCGAACCCAAGGGGGGCACCGAGCTGGGCGACAGCGACAGCTCGATCATCAAGCTGGCCAATCAGATCATCATCGATGCGCACCGTCGCGGCGCCTCCGACATTCATATCGAGCCCAAGGGCGCTGAGCGCAACACGATGGTGCGGTTCCGTGTCGACGGCGAATGTATGATCTATCAAGAGGTCCCGTCGAGTTATCGCGCGCCGCTGGTGGCGCGTATCAAGATCATGGCGAACCTCGACATCTCCGAGCGACGCAAACCGCAGGACGGGAAGATTCGCCTCAAACTCGGCGATCGCGAGCTCGAGCTGCGGGTGGCGACTATTCCGACCGTAAACGGCAATGAGGATGTCGTGATGCGAATCCTCGCCGCGTCCAAGCCGCTGCCCATCGATCAAATCGGATTGTCCGAGCGCAACCTGCGCGAGCTGCGGCGCCTGGCCGCCAAACCGTATGGGCTACTGCTGTGCGTCGGGCCGACTGGGTCGGGCAAGACCACCACACTTCATTCCCTGCTCGGCTCGATCAATACGCCTGACATGAAGATCTGGACCGCCGAGGATCCCGTCGAGATTACTCAGGACGGGCTGCGCCAGGTGCAAGTGCACGCCAAAGTCGGCTTCACTTTCGCGGCCGCCATGCGCGCTTTTTTGCGCGCTGATCCCGACGTCATCATGGTCGGCGAGATGCGTGATGAAGAGACTGCGTCGACTGCCGTCGAAGCGTCGTTGACCGGCCACCTGGTGCTCTCGACGTTGCACACCAACAGCGCGCCTGAGACCGTGACGCGCCTTCTCGACATGGGGATCGACCCGTTCAGCTTTGCCGATGCGCTGCTGGGCACGCTCGCGCAACGCTTGGCGCGGCGACTGTGCACCGGCTGCCGCGTGACCTACAGGCCGGAGCGAACCGAATTCACGGACCTGGCGACAGCGTACGGCGGCGCCGAGCTGTTGGCGTCACAGTTAGGCATTCGCTACGGCTCCGAGCTGCGCTTTTGGCGCGCACCGGGCTGCGATCGTTGCGGCAAGAGCGGCTATAGCGGGCGCATCGGCTTGCACGAACTGCTGGTCGCCGACGACGAGCTCAAGCAGACCATCCAGCAGAAATCGACGGTCACCGAGCTGCGACGGCTTGCGATCAAGGGGGGAATGACGACCCTGCTTCAAGATGGCATCGCCAAGGCGCTCGATGGGCTGACTGACCTCCGACAGGTGCTGGCGGTGTGCAGCCGCTGACGAATCTCGTGGCTTGCAAGTTATCCATTCGTGGGCCCGAAGGCGCGTAGACTCAAGCTCCGATGTCTTGCGTGACCGACGACGAGTTCGCCGCCTTCACAGAAGGGCGGCTCGACGAATGCCAC
>JBBQIO010000616.1:0-3159 GCA_038325015.1 Polyangia bacterium | reverse complement strand
GGCAGGGGCCTGCGCGTCTCAGGATCGAACACGTTGGCGGGATTGCCGCCGGGCTCGAGGCCCCAGAGGGTCCATGGCGTCGCGCTCAGCTTCGTCAGAATCGTGTACAGCACCGGATTGATGCTCAGCGCGGCGCATGCGCTTGCAACTGACATCGTGCCGACAGGATCGAAAAGGCCGGCAAGATCGGCGCGCGTCGTGCCCAGCGCCGCGAGATATGCGTTGGTCTGAGCAAACGGCCAGTCGAAAGGCAACGACAGCGGAAAATGCGCGTCATTGGTGAGCCCATAGGCAGTGGCCGATACCTGTTGGGGAGCCGCGCGTCGCTCCGCAGAAGTGCCGCTGGTTTCAATCACCGTCGATGGCGTCAGAATCGTCGGGGCAATGGCCGCTTCGAGAATTTCGTTGACGAGATCGATATAGGGCAGCGTGACTTCGGTATTCTGGCAGGTGAGCGCCAGATATTGCATTTCAGGGCGGCGCAGCAAAAGTGCGCCGGTACCCACGGTGACGCGTGGCACGGCGACAGCGGCTCCGGCGACCGGGGTGGCGGTGAAGCGAGACAGATAGGCCATCAGGTCGACGAGATAGGCCGCAGGGCTATAGACCGATTGGCAGTCGCTGCAGGAAAAGTAGTCGGCCGAGCCAAACAGCGTTTGCAGATCCGGCAGACCATCCAGCGTCCCGGGCGTGGGCGCTGGAGCGGACATCGCAGCGATGCGCACACCATTGAGCGACTGATGGAAACGGGCAAAAGTAGTCAGGGCCGCCGCGTAGGTCCCCTTGGCGCTCGCAAAGACCTGCGCCGCCTGATCGGCACCCAGAGACGGCGACATGGCGGCGATGAAGTTGCCTTGGCCGGCGGCGTAAATCTGATAAGCGGAATCGAAATGAGCGTGGTGGAGGGCGTCGACGGCCGCATAGCCGGACGTCAGACGCAAGAGGCGCTGCGCCGTTTTGAGGTCCGCGAGCACCGCCGGCTCAACGGTGACCTTGTTTGCGCTCAAAAAAGAGTCGAGCGGAGTGGTCTGTAAGTCCAGTGTGGGCTGCGCACGCAAGAGCGTGATCATCTCGATATGTGTGCCGAACGAAGACGAGATCTTGGCCTGTTGCAGCCCGCCCAGGAACGAGGTCGCGGGATAGAGTATTGAAAAGCGAGCGGCGAGTGTCTGCGCCAGCATGACGACCGGATCGGCAGTGTCTTCGGCCGGCGACGGGCTGGCCGTCGAGGTGTCGCGCGGCAGTGCGCGCAGCCGGGCTTCCCAGTCGGACTCGTCGAGAAGCGCCAGATCGCCCACGCTCGACAAGGTGCCGGCGGCCAACCGCTGCAACGTGTCTTCGATGAGCGGCAGACTCTCCGAAAGCAGATCGCCGACCGCGAGCGTCGACTCAAGACGCGCCAGGACGGCACCCGAGACGCGCTCGTCTTTGGCCAGCGCCCTCCAGACGGCGTCGAGCTGGCCGCTCGCCGCGACGTAGGCCTGCAGAAAAAGCGTCGCCGTTTCGCTCGGGATACCTCCAGCCGAAAGCAGCGTCCCGAGCGGAGTCGGCCCGCGCACATTCGGGGTTTGCGCGGCCGCGGTCAGGCGCAACGTGTCCAGCCGGTCGAGCTCTTGCTCTTGCACCGCGCCATAGGAGGCCGGAAGGACATTGGCAGCGCGGGCCGCCGTCAGCGCCGCGTCGAGTGTGGAGCGGGAATGCACCAATACTTCTTGAAGCGCGGTGGTGACCAGTCCCTTGCTGATGCCCTTTTGAGGCAAAGCGCCGAGGGTGGCGCTCAGTCCGGCTGGAATGCCGCGATCGAAGAGCCCAAAAAGAGTCTCCGCACGAAGCTCATGAGTGCAGGCAAGCTGCTCGGCCAGATACAGTTGCGCCAGGTGGCTGAAAGGCACTGCGGTGGCCGCCGCGACGAATTGCAGCTCCTGATGGGACTCGGTCTCGCGGAGGTTGGCGAGCGGCGTGCGCCCAAGCGGGCCCGCGAGCTGTGTCCGCAGCTTGATAATTCCAGCCAGCGCGCGAACAACACCGTCGGCCGCCGTCGTAAAATCGATCTCGACGGAAGTGCCGGCAGAGAACAGGGTCGCCGACTGCGCCAGCTCGCGCTCCCCCTCGTACGCTCGAACCGCCAGATTCAGGGAGTGCGGTCGCTGATACAAAATCGCGAAACGCCCCTCGTGCGTCGTCATCGCGTGGCCGATAACCTCGATGTCTCGCAGAAGCACGGAGAGCAGCACCAGCCGCGCCTGCGCCACACCCCGCCCGTCGCCATCAACGAGCCGGCCCGTTACCTGCCCCTTTTCGTCGTGGAGGCGCTCGAGCAGCGCCAGACTCGCAGGATTCACCTCGTCGCTCGGCGCAACCTGATGTGTGCGCTGGAGCGCATGCAAAGCCTCCAACGTCGACGGTCCCAGCACTTGCGCGGCCAGCTCGGATGCGTCGATGCTCTGCCCTTCAGAGACCAGCAACGCCTGCAACCGCGCGACATCCGCTCCGCTAGCTCCGGCTTTGAGTCCGAGCTTCATCGATCGCGTTCTCCATGGGGTTTGACCGGGGCAACAGAGCGTTCGCCACTATGGGTTGCGTAAGGCAACCCATTTTGCGCGTGCACTTTACTTCGCTTCGCTGTCAGCCGGCCAATATTTTTGCATCTCCGCGTCAGCCAGATCGCGACTCGAATACAACATTGGCACGATAAGCCCGAGACATTGGCGTGCTAAATGGCGCGCGAATGTCGGGTCTTCAAGGAGCACGCCGCACTCGAGAGCCACCCACGTAGCCCTCACGTTCCGCGAGGGCGAAAAATACCGTCGCGTGTCAATACGAGCCGCACGACGCCGCGGGGCGAAACCACGTCGGGGGTCAGACCGGTAGTGCACCATCCGGGAAAATACTCCGCAAGAACCTCGACGGCTGCTTCTTGTCGGGGGGGTTCGCGCGGGTGAAGATCATCAGTACTTTCTTCGCCCGTGTGAGCGCGACATAGAGGAGGCGCCGACCCTCGGCTTCAATCTCGTCGCCGGGCTTAGCCTTGTAGAAGGGCAGTGTCCGTCGAACACGTCGACGAGCGCTACGGCGTCAAACTCACGACCGTTCGACCCGTGCATCCTCAAGAGCTGAACGCTGTTGGTCCCCCGCGCGAACAAGCCGAGATCCCGGACC
>JBBQIO010000615.1:0-3159 GCA_038325015.1 Polyangia bacterium | reverse complement strand
GGCGCTGGTGCCGTCGCGCCCGCGCTCGCTCGCGCACGTCGATGCGCTGACCGCGTATCTCAACGATCTGCGGCGCTATCCGCTTTTGACCCGCGAGGCCGAGCACGATCTCGCCGTGCACTATAAACAGACCGGCGATCTGGCTGCGGCACGGCAGCTCATCACCGCGAATCTCCGACTGGTGGTCAAGATCGCGCACGAATATCGGCGTGCGCATCGCAACCTCCTGGACCTGGTGCAGGAGGGCAATCTCGGCCTGGTACAGGCGGTCGGCAAGTACGATCCCTATCGCGGCGTCAAGCTGTCGTCGTACGCCGCGTGGTGGATTCGCGCCTATATGTTGAAGTTCATTCTCAACAATTGGCGGCTGGTGAAAATCGGCACGACGCAGGCGCAGCGCAAGCTGTTCTTCAATCTCAAAAAGGAGCGCGACAAGCTCGAAGCGCAGGGATTCGATGCGTCGCCGCGTGCACTGGCGCAGGTGCTCGACGTGCCCGAGCGCGAGGTCATCGACATGGAGCGCCGGCTCGGCGCCGGTGAGATGTCGCTCGACGCGCCGCTGCGCAGCGACGAGGGCGTGGGTCGCTCGCACCTCGACATGCTGGAGGCGGCAGGCGATTCGCGGCCCGATGTCGCCGCCGAGGGCGACGAGTTTCGCGGCCTCTTGCGCGAAAAAATGGAGGCCTTCGAAAAGACGCTGCGCGGTCGCGAGCTGACGATCTTCCAGGAGCGCTTGCTCAACGATGCGCCCAAGACGCTGCAGGAGATCGGCGAGAGCTACGGCATCAGCCGCGAGCGCGCGCGCCAGCTCGAAAAGCGCCTGGTGGCCAAACTCAAGGTGTATCTCCAGGCCGAGCTGGGCGATGCGGTTCAGATCGCGATGGGGCTCGAGGAGTGAAAGGCGGCACGCTGTACGTCGTCGCCACGCCGATCGGCAATCTCGAAGACGTCACGGTGCGCGCCAAGCGCATCTTGGGAAGCGTCACGCTCGTCGCTGCCGAGGATACACGCGCGGCGCAGCACCTGCTCGGCCATCTCGGTATTTCGGTCCGCGTGATCAGCTATTTCGAGGGCAACGAGGCGCGTCGTTCCGAAGAGCTGGTGGCGCAGCTGGCCCTCGGGCAGGACATCGCGCTCATTTCCGAAGCCGGGCTGCCCTCGGTGTCGGACCCGGGGCAGCGACTGGTCGCGGCGGCGCGCGCGGCGGCAATCGCGGTCGTCGTGCTGCCCGGCCCGAATGCCGCGCTGACGGCATTGGTCGGCTCGGGCCTGCCGACGGAGCGATTTTATTTTTGCGGTTTCCTGCCGCGGCAGTCGGGGCCGCGCAGAGAGCAGCTAAGTCAGCTGCGCACGCTCGATGCGACATTGCTGTTTTACGAGGCGCCCGGGCGAGTCGGTGAAACGCTGGCCGACCTGGTGGCGGTATTTGGCGAAAATCGGCAAGTATGCCTGGCACGTGAATTAACAAAAATCTACGAAGAGTACGTAAATGGCACACTCGGCGAGTTGGCGCAGCGCTATGCCCCCGAGCCGCCGCGCGGCGAGGTCACGTTGGTCGTTGCCGGCTCGACCGAGACACGCGCTGCCGAGATCGACGTCGAGGCCGAAGTGGATCGCCGCCTGGTCTCTGGCGACTCGGCCAAAGAGATCGCCGCCGCACTGGCCCTGTTGACCGGGCTGCCACGACGGCAAATCTACCAGCTGGCCCTGGCCCGCCGCCCCCGCTGACCCGCAGACTCGCTCCGGCCCGGAACCCAAACGGCAAAACGCTGTCTACCGCAGCATGAGGCATTTGCCGTTCGTGCTCTTGTCGCTGTGGGCCTCTCCGCTACATGCCGACGTCCTCGATGCTTCGCGCGCGCAGCCGCTCGTCGAGGTCTCGCACACCGTGGCGATCGAGCTGGCCGACGGCGTCGCGACCTATCGTGTCCGCCGGCAGTTTTTCAATCCGGGCACGATCGCCGATCAGGCGGTGCTGACCATCGACCTGCCCTATGGCTCGGCGGCAACCGGCTTGCGCATTCGCGCGCACGACGTTTGGTACGACGGCGATCTGATGGAGCGCGAAAAGGACGCGGCGCTCTATCACGAGCTCACCGGCTTCGGCCCCTATCGCCCCAAAGATCCGGCGCTCTTGGCCTGGCTGTGGGCCGACAAGCTGTCGCTGCAGATCTTTCCGGTGATGGCCGGCGAGGTCTCGACCGTCGAGTACACGCTGACCGTGCCGACGCGCTATCAGAGCGGGCGCTACTGGCTGTCCTACCCGCGCATTGCCACGGCCGGCGCGCAGCAGTCGACCGCCGGCTCCGGCTCACAGCTGCAGCTGGCGCTGCCAATCATCACCGTTCATCCGGCGTGGGGCCACTCCAACGTACCTATCTACATCGACGGCAAACGGATCGCCGCCGACACTGCGTTCGCGCTCTGCCCACCGGTCGTGGCGGCGTGGCAGTCGGCGCTGAGCGACGTCGGCGGCGCGAGCTACGTCGGCAGCGCGATCGAAATCCCGGCGTCGAGCCACACCAGCAAAGTGTTTGCCGAGGCGCGCGTCGCGCTCGACATCAAGCACACCTACAAAGGCGATCTGCGCGTCGAGCTGCTGACGCCGGCGATGAAATCGGTGGTGCTTTTCGATCGCGTAGGGGGATCGCAAAATGACCTCGGTGGCTCGCACGTCGTCAAGCTGCCGATGGCCACCAGCGGCGCCGGGACCTGGCGGCTTGTGGTGTCGGATCATGCGGCTTTGGACACGGGTTCGCTCGATCACTGGGAGCTGACGCTGGGCGATACCACGGTCGCGGCGACCGATACGCCGGTGTTCATTCCTGATGCGCCAGAGAGCGCGAGCGACGCCGGCGTGGCCTCGATTTCGGTAGCCCCGCCGCCGATCGCGACCTGGAGCGCGCGA
The DNA here is from genome assembly GCA_038325015.1 of Polyangia bacterium. Taxonomy (GTDB): domain Bacteria; phylum Myxococcota_A; class Polyangia; order Palsa-1104; family Palsa-1104; genus JBBQIO01. The sequence continues at coordinate 251 of JBBQIO010000615.1, read as the reverse complement.
CTCGGTCAGGTGGTCGCATCGAACCAGAGGTCATTCGCCCGGCTGGAGATCGATATCGCGCCCGAGCTGGCGCCCCTGCCGGTGCACGCGCAGGTCGTGTTTGTCGTCGATGCGTCGTTCTCGATAGGTCAGCCGGCGATGGATGCGCAGCTCGCGGTGCTGCGCGCCTTTTTGGCCCACGTGCCCGACGCCGACGTGGAGATTGTCGCTTATCGGCGCCACGCCCAGCGACTGTTCAACGCGTTCGTCAC
>JBBQIO010000614.1:0-3160 GCA_038325015.1 Polyangia bacterium | reverse complement strand
ATCGTTTGCCAAGGTGATTCGCTGACCTATGGCTCGCGCGATCCCGACGGCATGAGCTATCCCCTGTACCTCGGGCGCATCTTGTCCGAGCGTTACAAGCAGACCTGGGTGACCGTGAATTTCGGCATCCCCGGCGAGTGTTGGGCCGAGGTCGCGCGCCGCAACTACCGCGAGCTGCTCAGCGTCCCCGAGGGCGGCGAAGTGTGCCTGTGGGCCGGCACCAACGACGCCTGGAAAGATCGCCCGCACGAGCAGAGCTTGATCGCGTGCGAGGCCGTGCTCGATCAGTGCAAGGCCGCTGGCCGGTTCGTCTACCTGGCCAACCTGCCGGGCAAGCGCGGCTTCGGTGCGCCGCGTGAGCCGTGGGCGATGAATGAGCAGATCAAGAAGCTCAACGAAGCCTACAAGCAGATCGCCGAGCGTCGTAGGCTGGCGCTGGTCGACCTGACCGACATCCCCGTCGAGTATTTCGTCGATGGTATTCACCTCACGCAATCAGGCAACCGTTGGGTTGCGGAACGCTTCGCCGCCGCCATCGAGGCGCGACGCTAAATTTCCCCACGGCCGCGTCGCGCGGCTCAAATGAGGTGCCCATGGTGAGCGTGCTCGCAGTCATCGGCACCCGGCCAGAAGCCATCAAGATGGCGCCGGTCATCCTCGCCCTACAGCGGCGGGGCGTCACCACGCATGTCGTCGGCACTGGCCAGCACAGCGACTGGAAGATGCTCGGCACCTTTCTGGCGACGTTCGGCCTGTCGCTCGACCATCAGATGACGCTGACGCAGCGCGATCTTCTGGGTAGCTTCGTCAGCATCACCGGCGGGCTCGGCGAGCTGTTCGCAGAAGTGGCGCCCAAGATGGTGCTGGCGCAGGGCGACACGACCACGGTTGCAGCGGCCGCGTTTGCCGCGCGCAAGACTGGCTGCGCGTTCGGCCACGTCGAGGCCGGGCTGCGCGCGTTTTCGCGCGAGCTGCCCGAGGAGGAGCATCGCATCTGCGCCGACGCGCTGGCCGATCTGCTGTTCGCTCCGACGCGCACGGCACAGGACAATCTGGTGCGTGAGCACGTCAACGGGGAAATCCACCTGACCGGCAACACGGTGCTCGATGCGCTGCTTTCGCATCCGCCCAAGCCGGCTGGCCGTCGCGACGGCATCCTGGTCACGCTGCATCGGCAAGAGACCGTCGACGACCCGGCGAAATTTGCCGGCGCGCTCGGCGCGCTCGCGGCTCTGGCTCGCAACCATCGCGTGGTGTGGCCGATCCACCCGCGCGCGATGGCCAAGATCAACGAGCACGGGCTCGAGCTGCCGCCGCTGGTGGCCATCGAGTCGCCGCTCGGGCACGAGGCATTTCTCGATCGGCTGGTCGGTGCCGAGATCGTGGTCACCGATTCGGGCGGCGTGCAGGAGGAGGCCGCGATCTTGGGAACGCCCTGCGTCGCGGTGCGGGCGTGTACGGAGCGCCCCGAGACATTGACAGCAGGCGTGGGAATTTTAGCAGGCGTTGAAAAGTCTGGAATTCTTAGCGCTGCCCAAGAGATTCTGCGTAATTGGGAAATGTACGCGCGGCCCATGCCGCACCTGTATGGTGACGGGCGCGCCGCCGAGAAGATCGCCGAGGCCTGCATCCGTTACCTGGGGCTCGACGAGACGCTCGTCGCTGCGCGACTGCACTGTTAGAGTGTTTCCCGTGCGTCCGCTCAAGATCTGCATCCTGATTCCGTACGACCTGGCCGAAGAGGGCGGGGTCAAAAAGCATGCGCTTCATCTGGCGCGGCAGCTGCGGCGGCGCGGCGACACCGTCGATGTGTGGGGACCCTATTCCCGTCGCGCGCCACTTGGCGAAGGCATGATCGGCTTTGACGGCGTCGTGAACATTCGCTCGAACGGCTCGGAAAACCGCATGGGTATCTTCAATCGCCCGTGGCAGGTGTGGCGGCTGATGCGGGAAAAGAAGTATGACGTCCTGCACGTCCACGAGCCGTCCGTGCCGTCGCTGGCATACTACGCCGTGTGGTTCGCCGGACGCGCCGTGCGCATCGCCACCTTTCACGCGTTCAGCGAAAACGAAAAGTGGCTGTCGCGAAACGCGCGTCGCCTGTTCGTGCGGCCGCAGCTCAAGCTCTTCGATCGTGGGATCGCCGTGTCGCTCGCCGCCAAGCGATTTGCGTCGTGGGCGTGGCCGCGGCCGGTGACCCTTTTGCCCAACGGTATCGACATCGAGGGCTACGTGCCGCCGGCGCCGGGCGAGGTGCGGGCGCCGGGACCGCTGCGGCTGCTTTTCGTTGGCCATTGGCGTGACCCGCGTAAAGGGCTGTTCGTGCTTCTCGAAGCGTTCGCCGAGCTGCGCGCGCGCGGCGTCGACGTCGAGCTCGACGTCGTGGGCGACGGCCCAGTGGGCGTGGTGCGCACAGATTCGCATGTGACCTATCACGGCGCGATCTCCGACGAGGCGCGGCTGTCGGCGTTCTATCGGCGCTGTGATGTTTTCGTGGCGCCGTCGATCGGCATGGAGTCGTTTGGCATCGTGCTCCTCGAAGCGATGGCGTCGGGGCGGCCGATTGTCTGCTCGGACATCGAGGGGTATCGCGCGGTCGTTCCCGCCGATGGGGCGCGCCTGTCGCCTCCCGGCGACCCTGCGCTGCTCACCGAGGCGCTGCAGTCGGTGCTGGCGGATGCGCCAGGGCGTGCGCGTATGGGCGAAAGCAATCGGCGCGGCGCGCTGCCGTACGATTGGGCGCAGCTGGCCGAACGCGTGCGCGGCGAATACACTAAAGCGTTGGGCTGGCCCGATGAGACCCCCCGGTCGCCGACGCCGGTGCCAGTCGTGCCGCGCAATGGCGCGGCTCATTCTCCGACCTTGACAGCGCCACCCCGCATCACATAGGTTGGCGCCGCCTAAGAGCGAAAGTGGCGGAATTGGCAGACGCGCAGGATTCAGGTTCCTGTGGATTAACCTCCGTAGGGGTTCGACTCCCCTCTTTCGCACAAGTCTCTTCCAGCGCAGCTGGAAGAGCCTTGTCACGACAACGGGGGACGTTCCCGTCCCCCCTCGTTTGGCGGAGCCAAACGAGCCTCCCCCCACCGCGCGCTTCCCGCGCGATCTCTACGATCGACAGGCTTGCGCGATTTCTACGGTTGAGCCGCTGGCGATTTCT
>JBBQIO010000613.1:0-3171 GCA_038325015.1 Polyangia bacterium | reverse complement strand
ATCGGTTCGACTTCGCCCGCTCGCGCGCGATCGCTCCCGGCTCGACGCTCAAGCCGATCACGATCGCGGCCGCCATCGAGACGACCGCGATCACGTCGAGCCAGCAATTCGACTGCGGCCCGCCTTGGCGCCTCTACGGATCCAAGGCGCTTCACGACGCGTCGCCGAACGGCAAGCTGGACGTCGCGCATCTGCTCGCCGTTTCCTCGAACGTCGGCACATCGCACATCTTCGACGCGCTGGGCGGCAAACGTCTCGCCAAGTGGCTCACGCGCTTCCACTTCGCCGAGGCGCCGAACCTCGAACGCGCCACTACCGGAGCGTTCCCGGCCACGATTACGACCGGCACACTCGAGGGAGCCGAGGTCGCGATGGGCGAAGCGATGACGGCCACGCCGCTCCAGATGGCGGCGGCGTACGCGGCGATCGCGACCGATGGCGTCTACCACGCGCCCACCACAGCGCGCGTTGCATCGCCGGGCGAGCGCCTCCTCTCGTCGTCCACGGCAAGCCAGGTGATGGCCATGCTCGACACCGCCGTCATGGATGCAACGGCCACCGGCAAGCTCGCCCGCGTCGACGGTGTTCACGTCGCAGGCAAGACCGGCACGGCGGCCATCACCGGCCCAGATGGGCACGAGCATACCTACGCAAGCTTCATCGGGATCGCCGATCTACCGGCGCGGCGCGTCGTTGCACTGGTCGGCCTCGAGACCCGTCGCGACGACGTATCGGGCGGTGCGGCGGCTGCCCCGGCCTTTGCGCGACTGATCGGGCGACTGCGCTGATGCCGAAACAGAGTCCGGGGATTAAAGATGCGACGTTCTCGCTTTCTGCTTAGGATCCCTCCAATGTCGCCTCGCTCGGCACTTCTCATCTGTAGCGCCGTCGGGCTCGCGCTGGTCGGCGGCCTGAGCCGTACCGCGACAGCGGGACAGGCCTCCAGCGGAGGCGTGCCCGAAGAGGCGACGCTGCCGCGCTTGCCGGCGCCGGGACTGTCGCCTCCGCCATCGCCGATTCCGCTCGGTGTCAGCGCCTCGCTGCACATGCTGGCGCCGCCGTCGGGCTCGCCCGCCGAAAAGCTGCACTGGCTGGGCGGCGAGATCGATCACGCGCTGGCCGATCCGCATCTTGCCGGCGCGACCAGCGCCGTCTTGGTCGTCGACGTCGGCGGCGGCAAGCCGCTCTACGCGCGCAACGACAACGCGCCGTTCAACATCGCCTCCAACGTCAAGCTGTTCACCACCGCGGCCGCGCTCGCGCTGCTCGGGCCCGAGTACCGCTGGAAGACGACGGTCTACGCCGACGGCCCGATCGTCGGCGGCGAGCTCAAGGGGCGCCTTTACTTGCAAGGGCGCGGCGATCCGACGCTGGTGATCGAAGATCTGTGGCGCCTCGTGACCAATCTGTCGGAGCTGGGCGTGCGCAAAGTCTCGGGGGACGTCGCCGTCGACGACGCCTTTTTCGACACCGTTCGCATCGGACCCGCATTCGATCAAAAGCAGGAAGACGGCGCGTTTCGCGCGCCGCAAGGGGCGCTGTCGCTCAACTACAACGCCGTCGCAGTGCGCGTTCTTCCCGGGTCCACCGACGGCGCACCGGCACGCGTGATCATCGATCCCATGACCCCCTATTTCGTCGTCAGCAACGAGGCGCGCACCGTGCTCAAGGGGCGGACCGCGCTCACGGTCGAGGCCAAGCCGTCCGACGACCACACGCAGATTACGGTCGCGGGCCGCGTCGCACAGAGCGTGGGCAACGGCGGCGAAGTCGATCTGCGGCGCGTGACCCATCCCGATCTGTATGCCGGCTGGGCGTTCCGCGAGCTGTGCCTCCGTCATGGCATCAAGGTGACCGGCGGGCTGGTTCGCGCGACGGTTCCGGGCGCCGCGCGCGCTCTCGTGTCGCACTACTCACAGCCGCTTGGCATCGTCATCCGCGACGTCAACAAGCGCTCCAACAACTTCATGGCCGAGCAGATTTTGAAGACACTGGGCGGCGAGACCGGCGGCGTGCCGGGCACCTGGCCCAAAGGGATCGATGCCGTCGCCGGCTTCCTCGAAAAGCTCGGCACGCCGCGTACCGCGTATCGCATGACCAACGGCTCGGGCCTGTACGACTCGAACCGCTTCACGGCGGCGCAGCTGGTGATGCTGCTCGGCGCGGCCTATCGCGACTTTCGCTACGCTGCCGATTTCGTCGGCTCGTTGGCCATGGCCGGCGCCGACGGCACGGTCGGGCATCGGATGGAGGGCGGCCCGGCGGAGCGTTGGGTGCGTGCCAAGACGGGGACCCTCCTCGGGGTCTCCTGCTTGAGCGGCTACGCGGGAGCGCCGGGCCGTGCGCCGGTTGCATTTGCAGTCCTCATCAACGGGCTGCCAAACAACGATGACGCCAACGCCTACGCCCACCGCGCCCAAGACCGAATCGCCTCGGCGCTCGCGGCGTACCAAGCCGCCCGCTAAAAGAGCCTCAAAAATCAACAATTGCGGCGTCGTCGGGCGTCGCGGCGCACCCTTTCGCCGAGCGCCCATGCAGCACATAGCGCACGGCCACTGTGTGTGCGCGCAACGTCAACAGCGTGAAGCCGGAGAACGCGCCGTGCTCCAGCACGTGGAAGGTTACTTCTGTGGCCGACGGCGTATTGACCAGCGCCGTCGGCGTGGCGAGCTCGACGGAGCAGCGAAGGCTGGCAAACGGCGCGCGCACGAAACTCCGACCTTGGCCATCGGCCAGCCAGAGATCGGCCCAATGCGTGTGACCCGACAGATGGAGCACGCGCTGCCCACTCTGACCGGCACCGAGCAAGAGCGCCTCCAGCTCGTGCGCGCCGGCATGCATGCTGCCGATGGCGTTGGATCCGGCGTGGTGCGGATTGGAGTCGATCTCAGCGCGCGACGGCGCGTGGCTGAACAGCACGACACCGCGGGCATCGGCGGCCCTGGCCCGAGCCAGGATGTCGGCCAGTAGGGAGACCGTTTGCGCGCTGATTCCGCGGGTCAGGATGCGCAACGAGAACATCGACGGCCCGCTGTCGAAGCCAGCGAACACCCAGCCGCCGAGCGCGACCTCGAAGAGACGTGACGGATGAAAGATTTGCGCGAAGTTGTAGTAGCCGCGATCGTTTTGCTGAGGATGGAGCAGTTTGGGAAAGTGGCCGTAGTCGTGGTT
>JBBQIO010000612.1:0-3183 GCA_038325015.1 Polyangia bacterium | reverse complement strand
AGCACCTCGGATCGGCCGAACCGCACCAACCCCGGGTTCCGCTAGACCTTCGCACCATGGGAGCTGTCGCAAGGGACGAGGCGGGTTGATCGCACGATCCGGCTTCGTCGTCGCGCTCGTTTTGCTCGGCGGCTGGGCGAGTGCTGCCGCGTCGTGGCCTGACGCCGCACAGCTGGCCAGCGCGCTCCGCTCGCAGAACGCGGCCGACCGACGGCTCGCGCTCGACGAGCTCGAGCCTTTGTCGTCCAGCGAAGCCGAGCCATTGCTCGTGGCCGCGCTCGGCGACAGCGACGTGCAGGTGCGGCGCGCGGCGATCCTGGCGCTCGGCCGACGGCGCTCGCCGGTCGCGCCTGTCTTGCGGTCGCTTCTGACCGATGCCGATGCGACCATTCGCACCAATGCCGCCACAGCACTCGGACAGGTGCCACTGGTCGAAGGGGATGCAGCTTTAACGCAGTCGCTCGCCGCGGCGCTCAAGCGCTCGCTCGGTGATCCCGAGATCTCGGTTAGACGGGCGGCGATCGAGACACTGGCCAGCCGGCCGGCGCTGGCACGGCACGTTCACCCCGCGCTGGTGGGCTGCCTGGCCGACGCGGAGCCTGTGATTCGGCAAGCGGCCGCGGTTGCGCTCGGTCGACTCGGCGCCAAGAGCGCGGTCATCCTGCTCATCGCCAGAGCTGGTGACCCCTCTCGGGATGTGCGCACGGCGGCAGCCACGGCGCTGGGCGCGCTAGGCGATTCGCGCGCGCAGTCCGCGGTGCTACGGCTCCTTTTCGATCCGGTCGACGAAGTGCGAATCGCCGCGGCGCGAGGGCTCGGACAGCTCGGTGCCGGGCTCGCAGTGCCGGCGCTGGGCGCGCTCTTCGAGAGCCACACCGCATCGGATGCACTGCGGGCGCACGCGGCGTTTTCGCTGGCTCGCATCGCCGCGCGAATCGACATGGCCGACAGCGCCGTACAGAACTCAGCGCTAGATCGGCTGTGCGATGGGCTGGCCCGCCCATGGCTGGCGTCGCTGGCGTCCGAGGCGCTCACCTCGGCGGGGGCGGCCGCGCTGCCCGCTCTTTATCGGCGACTGGACGACGCCAGGGACGCGCCGAGTCAGATCCGCGTGCTGCGGCTGATCGCACAGCTGGGAGATGCGCGCGCAGTCGCGCCGGTGAAACGCGAGATCGAGCGCGACCATTTGCCGCACCCCGAGCTGGCGAGCGCGGCGGCAACACTCAGCATTCGACTCGATGCGCACGATGCGGCGCCGCTCCAGCCATTCTTCAAGAGCTGGCTGCGCAGTGGCGATGCACAGGTACGTCGCGCCGCGGCACACGGCTTGTCGGCGTCGTGCGGCAGCGAATGTGCCGACACGTGGCTCGCGCTGAGCGACGATCCAGACGGTGAGGTGCGACGAATCGCGCTGGCCGGCCTGGGGTCCGGCCCAGCTGAAAAAACCCGCGGCCAGCTCGAAGCGAGGCTGCGCGGAAATCACGAGGAGCTCGCGATGCTGCTTGTGGTCACCGACGCGCTGGGGCGCCTCGGCGATCGTCGCTCCTCGACCGTGCTCGGTGAGGCGTTGCAGGACAGTCGCCCGACACTACGGCGCCGCGCGGTGGCGGCGCTGATCCGGCTTTGGCCGCGCTCCGCCGCCCCGCCAACGGATCCGGCGCTTCTCGACGCCCTCTTGCACCAGCTGCGCTCACTGCCCGCGCACGACGAGCGCCGGATCGAAAACATTCGTGCGCTCGGGCTCCTGGCGCGGCCCACCGACGGGGCGGTCCGCGATCTTCTGCTCGAGCTGGCCGAGCAACACACAGCGACAGTGGCCCAAGAGGCGGTCGACGCGCTGGCCGCGCTCGGGGACGACACCGCCGTGCCACGATTGCGCACCCTTGTGCGCAGCACAGAACCGCTGTTGCGTCTTCGCGTGGTCCAGGCGCTCGCCGTGCTCGGGCGGCACATGAACACTATTGCCGACCGAGAGCAGCTCGCTCGGCTGCTGGTCAATCGGCTGGACAGCGACAGCGACCTGCGTGTGCGCGCCGAGGCCGCATGGTCGCTCGGAATCTTGTCCGTCGAGATACCCGGCGAGGCCGACGCCTTGAGCCGCGCTGGACTTTGCCCCGACGCCGCAGTCCGAACCAATGTCGCGGCAACGTTGTCACGCCGCGGCCACAAAGCGGCGCTTGCGGCGCTGGCGCACGACGCCGATCCGTTCGTGCGGGCCAATGCGGCCTCGCCGCGCACCACCGCACCGGTCGTCGGGCCGGCCTTTTTGCTGATCGACCTTGTCGACTTCGATGGCGCTGGGCTACCCGCCCAGGCCCTGCGTCTCCGCTTGTCCGACGGCCTGTACAAAGTGTCGTTTACCGATGCCCGGGGCGCCGTCCGCGAGGAGGCAGTCCCGAGTGGCCCGTGCACGATCCTGTCGGACGCAGAGCTCGGCGACCTCGTCGACACGGCAGCCCGACAAACCCTGTAGACTGCGGGCGTGGCCGTGCTCGCCGCCCTCGTGTTGCCCATCTTGCCGGGCGTGGTCTGGATGTGGTTGGTCTATCGCACCGACACGTTCGAGCCCGAGCCGATTCACCTCGTGCTGGCGCAGTTTCTCCTCGGAGCCGCCGCCGTGCTGCCGGCCTTCGGCATCGAGCGCCTGGCCAATCATCTGTGGCCCTTTTTGCACGCCATCGACCTGGCCGCCGAAGGCCAGTCGGCCAACCAGCTGATCGTCGCGCTCGGCTGCTTTCTCATCGTCGGGCCCATCGAGGAGCTAGCGAAATTCGCGACCGTGCGGCTGTACATGTTTCGCGATCCCGAGTTCGACGAGCCGCTCGACGGCGTGATCTACGCATCGGCGGCGGCGCTGGGGTTCGCCAGTCTGGAGAATCTGTTCTACGTCATCGACTTCGCCCACGGCTGGCACGTGCGCTGGGGAGCCCTTGGCCTGCGCTCGATGCTAGCGCTGCCCGGTCACATCGTGTTCGCCGCCACCTGGGGCGCGGCGCTCGGCCGACGCAAGTTCGACCCGACGCATCCGGTGGCCTCGCGCGTGGCGCTGGCCGCCTTTTTACACGGCCTCTACGACTTTTTACTGGTCACGCCGACGACTCGGCCGATCATCCTTTTGTACATGGCGGTGATGGGCGCGGTCGTCGTCCGCGAGATCCACCTCTTGCGCGCGGATTCGCCGTT
>JBBQIO010000611.1:0-3185 GCA_038325015.1 Polyangia bacterium | reverse complement strand
CCAACGAGGTGCCCAACGACGAGAGCCTGGCTGCGATCTTCGACCGCTTCCTCTTGCGCGTCGTGTCCGGCAATCTCGACAGCTATCACTTTCACAATCTGGTTCGCGCCGGCATCGCGTACGAGGCGCAGCGAGCGGCGCCGCGCAAACCGCTGTTCGCCGCCGCCGATCTGCGGGCGCTGCAAAAGCGCTTCGCCCAAAAGATGGTGTTCTCCGAAGACTTCTTGTCCAAATACAAAAGTCTCGTTTTTCAGATTCGTTCCGAGGGGGTCTCGATCTCGGATAGGCGCGTGGTGCGCCTCCTCAAGCTGTTCAGTGCCAGTGCGCTCTGCGATGGCCGCTCGACGCCGCACGACGGCGATTTCTTCATCCTGCGCCACATCTGGAACAACCTCGACCAGACCGAGCTGCTCGACGAGCTGGTCGGGCCGATCGTCGATCGTTACTACCGTGAGCATCCGACCGAGCGGGCGGGCGCCGCCGGGCGCGCCAGCCTGGATGATCTATTGTCTGAGCTCGACGTCATCCGCAATCTGTTGACCGCCGGCGAAGCGCTGTCCGACATCCAGCTGTTTTCGCAGCTCAAGAATCTGCACGAGATTCGCGCCGCGCTGCAGGCGCTCGACGGTGAAACGGCGGCACGCATGGTCGGCGAGATCGATCGCCTGCTCGAGAGTGTCTTCGCGTCGTCCAAGTTTGCCTAAAGGCCCTACGGTGTCTACAAGCGCGCGATGATTCCGGTCGACAAACGCCATAGCCCGCTCGGGCGTCAAGTCGGCACCTTGGCGCTGTGTCACGTGCAGGCGCCGACGCTGGGCGCGACTGCGCTGCTGCGCTCGGCGGCATGGTCCAATCGGCTCGCTCGGCTCGGCCTCGATCTGCCGCTGTTCGTGGTGCACGACTTCGGGCTTCTCCTGACGGCGCCGGAGCGCGCTGCGGGCACACCATCGTCCAGCGCCGCCGGCTCGGTCGTAGTCGGTGCGGTCGAGCCGCTCTTGGCCAAGCTCGGTCTGCCCGCCGATCTGCGGCCGGTGCTCACGCAGTACGAGCTCTTAGTCAAGGCGGTGGCCGGCAGCGAGGTGGCACAAAAGGCCTCGAGCTGGCGGATGCGCGACGACCTGGTGGCCGTGCTCCTCGGACGCATCCTGGGCGACGTCTATCAGCGCTGGACCGATCCCGCCAAGCGGGTGGCGTCGGTCGAGCTGCCGCTCGATGCGCAGCTCTACGGCGACGCCGATCTGGCCGGCCACTTCAGCGACTTCGACCAGCGCTCGACCTATTCGTTTCTGCGGTTTTTGGTGTCGCAGCAGCTGCACGTCTTGACCGCGCTCGACCAGATCGATCTCGACACAGTACGTCTGCTCGGCGTGCTGCAGCCCGGCGCGGCCTCGAGCGGGCTCGATCTGGTCGACCTGTACGGCGTGTTTCGCTCGCAAGAGGTGAGCGACGTGGTCGATTTTTCGCTCGAGCTCTTGCCGTCGGTGCTCGAGACCAAGCGCGCCTCCGGCGTCCAGACCTTCTTAGTCGACGGCTACGCGTCGATCGAGCGGCGCGGCAACATCGACTCGCTGATCCTGTCCGAGATGGCCTGGGACGACGATCTGTTTGAGCGCAAAGTTGTCGACGACGAACTCTATTATTACGGGCACGAAAAGCAACGCACCGAGGAGCGCCGGCTGGAATACGTGCTGATCGATTCGTCGCCGTCGATGCGCGGCGTGCGTCAGGTGTTCGCGCGCGGCCTGGCGCTGACGCTGGCCAAAAAGCTGGTGCTGCAGGGCGACGAGGTCTGGGTGCGCTTCTTCGACGCCTGCCTGCACGACGTGCAGCGCGTGACCACCAACGACTTCGCGGCGCCCTACATCTTGAGCTTCAAGAGCGAGCGCGGCCGCAACTACACCAAATGTTTTCGCCAGCTCCTCACCGAGCTGCAGCGGCTTCGTCGCGACGAGCGCCGTCAGGTGGTTGTTTACTTCATCACCCACGGACAGTGCCATCTGCCGGTCGAGCTGGTGCAGCAGCTCGGCCGCGAGGCGTCGCTCTACGGAATCTTTATCCTGCCTAGCTCCGAGATGTCGCTCGAATATCTCGACCTTCTCGATCGCCACCAGATCGTCGATCAGGCGCAGCTCGGGCGCCGCCAAGATCGCCGCGATCGGGCACTCGAAATCGTCTCGGACGCGGGGCGACGGAAAAAGCACGGCGGCGGACGCTCATGAGCGTCTGGTGGGGAGTGATCCTCTTGGCAACGACCGCGCTAGCGACGCCGTACCGCCTGTACTGGGGTGTGCCGCTCGACGACCAGACCGCGGTCGACATCGACGAAGCCGACCTCGGCGTGCCCGAGTCCAAGTTCGACTCGCTGTGGGCGCTGGCCAAGACGCTCGACCGCTGTGTCGCCGAGCAGCTGACCAAGCCGCGTCCGTTCGGCGTCGCCGTGCGCGAGGTGCGCGTCGAAACCCTCGATGGGGACGGCAACGTGCGCGTGCGCCGGCGCTGCACGCAACCGGTGGCCGCGTGGCGCCACCTCCTGGGCGAGCCGCTGTTCGACCGACTGGAGGACGAGCTGGACGCGCACATCTCGTTCTTGCGGCCGCGCCATCAACCGGGCGATCCGCCGATTACAAATAAACCAGCTACAAGCGTAAAAAAGAAAAAAAACGGAAAACCGGATTTAGGGCAATGATGGAGGCGCACGCCGAGCTCGCCAGTAGAGCGCAGGCACTCTACGGCGCCGGGCGAGCGGCCGAGGCCGAGCGAATCTATCGCCAGCTCCTGGGCAACACCCACGTCATCGACTTCGAGTACGACGGCTGGCTTCGCGGGGTCGCCGAGTGCTTCTTGGCGCTCGGCCACAAAGCCGAGGCCGGCTACGTGTTTCTCTATCTGTCGGCGCTCGATCGGGCACGCGAGGTCTTCTCTGTGCGCTCGACGCCGCTCGGCTGGGCGCGGCTGCTCGAGCTCGAAGCGCGCAGTCTGGGCGGCGAAGCGCAGCGCAAGCTGTTCGCCGACGCCGGGCGCGTGTACGCCGAAGCCGGCCGTCCGGTGCTGGGCGCGATCGCGCTGGCGCAGGCCGGCGATTCGCGCGGGGAGCGACGGCTGTGGGAGCGCGTGCTCAAGACGGCCGGGCTCGACCGACAGCCGTACGAGCTGGCGCTGGTCCACTTCAACACGGGGCTGGCCGC
>JBBQIO010000610.1:0-3186 GCA_038325015.1 Polyangia bacterium | reverse complement strand
GGCATTTTCCTGGCGCGAGCTCGGCGACGCCGTCTGGGCCGCCAAGCTCGACCTCGGCCTACCGCTGGTCGTCATCACCGCTTTCGCCAGCGGCTATGCCACCGTCGTCGAGGCGGCCGCTCTCGGCGCCGCGTACGGCCTGATGGTCGAGGTCCTGATTCTGCGCGAAATTCATCCATTCCGCGATCTGCCGCGGGTCTTCACCCAGTCGGCGACGCTGGTCGGCGCGGTGGTGATCCTCTTGGGGGTCGCGCTGGGCTTCACCAACTACCTGGTCATCGCGCAGGTTCCGGATGCCCTGAGCACCTGGGTGCAGTCGCACTTTCACGCGCAATGGACGTTCCTGTTGGCGCTGAACGGCGTTCTTTTGGTGATCGGCAGCGTGTTCGAGATCTATGCCGCGATCATCGTTGTCGCGCCGTTGGTCGCGCCGCTCGGCGCGCAGTTCGGAGTCGATCCGCTGCACCTCGGGGTGGTGTTCTTGGCCAATCTGGAGCTGGCTTTCCTATTTCCGCCGATGGGGCTCAATCTCTTGCTCTCGGCTTTGCGCTTCAATCGCCCGCTGCCGACGGTGTACCGGCACACCTGGCCATTTCTGCTGATCTTGGCGGTCGGTGTGCTGGTCATTACCTATATTCCGGCCATGACCAGCGGCGTCGTCCATCTCCTGTCGCACGCTCCATAATAGTTAACTAGAAAGGCAACCATCATGAATCGGTCTCTTTTGTCTGCGCTCGTTCCGTTGGCCCTGCTCGTCGGCAGCCCGGCGTTGGCCCAGAAGCTCGAGCTGCCCCCGGCAAGCCCGGGCGGCAAGCTCGTCCAGACGGTCGGCCTGACCGACATCACCGTCGAATTTTCCAGTCCGTCGGCGCACGGCCGCAAGATCTGGGGCGAGCTGGTGCCCTACGACCAGGTCTGGCGCACCGGCGCCAACGCCGCCACCAAGGTGACGTTTTCGCGCGATGTCGTGATTGGCGGGACGCTCACGCCCAAAGGAAGTTACGCTCTTTTTGCAATACCCGCGAAGCTCGGCAACTGGACTGTGATTCTCAATAAAGACGCTAATCAGTGGGGATCGCAGGAGTACAAGCAGGCCGCCGATCTGGTGCGCGTCAGCGTCAAGCCGACGCCGATCGCCGCGCGTGAGCGATTGGCGTACAGCATCGAGTTCGGCTTCGACCAGAACGCGGCGACCCTGCATCTCGACTGGGAGAAGGTGCGCCTCTCGTTGCCCATCACGCTCAAGACCGACGAGCAGGCGGCGGCGCAGATCAAAGGGGTCTCGGACGATCCGTCGGGGCTGCTGGTCGGGGCGGCGCGCTATCTCCTCGAGTCCAAGAAGAGCCCGGATCAGGCGCTCGACCTCATCACGCGGGCCATCGCCATCAAAGAGACCTGGTACAGCGACTGGCTGTACGCGCAGCTGCTGTGGAACAAAGGCAAAAAGGCGGACGCGATCGCGGCCGCGCAAAAGGCCAAGACGCTCGGCGACCAGAACCCCGCGGGCTTCTTCTACAAAGAGCCCGTCGACAAAGCGCTCAAGGAGTGGCCGGCCAAGAAGTAGCACGCGGTTGCACGCTCCGGCCTTCTTCGGCAAACTCGCCAGATGCATAAACTGTTGGTCTGCTTAGCGACGCTGCTCGCGCTACAGGCGCTGGCGCACGCTGACAACCCGGCTGAAGCCCGCATTCACTACGATCGCGGCCTCGCGGCGTACGCGCTCGAGAATTTCGCCGACGCGGCTGTCGAATACGAAAAGGCATTCGCGCTCAAGCCCGACCCACGCATCTTGTACAACGCGGCGCAGGCTCATCGCGGGGCGGGCAACTACGAGCGCGCGCTCCATCTTTATCAGAGCTACTTGCGGGTCTACGGCAAGCGCGCCGAAAAACGCGAGGACGTCGAGCGGCTGATCCTCGAGCTGCAGGCCGCCGTCGCGACACAGAAAAAGGCGCAAGCAAGCCCGCCCGTCGGAGTGGCCGAGCCCGATACGACTTCGCCGCAGACCAAGCCCTCGATCGTCGAGCCGGCGCCGACCCTGTCGACGCCGCCGGAAACGGTGACCAATGCCCTAATCGTCGACACCGCGCCGTCCGCCCCCAAGCGGGTCTACAAAAAGGGCTGGTTCTGGGGTGTTGTGGTCGGCGCCGTCGTGGTGGTCGGCGTCGGAGTCGGGCTAGGTGTCGGGCTCTCCTCCTCGGGCGGCAATAGCCCGGTCAATAGCATCGGAATGGTGACGGTCCACTAATGCACATCCAAGCCCACGGGCGCTGTTCGGCTCTAATCGTCAGCTCGCTCCTGCTCGCTCTTTTGCCGTTGGCCGGCTGCGGTCAATCGACCAAGGCGTGCAAGCCGGGCACGCTCTTTTTGAACCTGCAGTTCGACGCGACGACCAAGGAGTCGACGGCGTTGACGGTCGAAGTCATCTTCGGTGGTAGCACCAAGCAGGGCACGCTGAGCCATAAAATGGGTGGCACCGGAGGCGGCGTCGAGGTTGATTTCTCCGGCAGCTACCCGGCCAATCAGCAGGCCACGATCACGGTCATTGCGCTCAATGGCAGCGGCGTCGAGCTCGGCCGCGGCTCGTCGACGTTGACCACGCTCGGTGCGGGCTGCACGTCCTTCAAGATCAGCGTGAATGCACCGGGCACCAACGACATGGGCGTGGCTGATCTGTCGGTCGAGGGCGACGGCTTCGTCACTGGTGATGGCGGCGGGGGCGACGGCGGAACCTGCATGCAGGCGAGCTGCCCGTTTGGCACCGCCTGTGTCGACGGCGTGTGCTGCAGCACTCCATGCAATGGCCAGTGTGAATCGTGCAACGTGGCCGGCTCGGTCGGGACCTGCGTCGCGGTCACCGGGGCGCCGCAAGGAGGCCGGACGCAATGCACCGCCGCCGGCTCGGCATGCGGCGGCGCCTGCGACGGCGCCAATCGCACCGGCTGCGCCTACCCAGGAGCGGCGACCAACTGCACGCCGCAGAGCTGCCTCGGCGGCACCAAGACCATCGCTGCGGCGTGCGACGGCACGGGCAGCTGTCCGGTCGCGCTCACCGTGCAGTGCACTCCGTCGACGTGCAACGCCGGCGCCACCGACTGCGCGTCGGCGTGCGGCACCGACGGCAACTGCGCGTCGGTCTCGGGCAAGCCCTTTTGCGACCACGGCGCCTGCACGGCGCACAAGCCG